>NZ_JBVJCT010000010.1:78300-189876 GCF_055588305.1 Streptomyces sp. NPDC042002
ACTGGGGAGCATGCGGGCTGGGGAGCATGCGGGCTGGGGAGCATGCGGGCTGGGGAGCATGCGGGCTGGGGAGCATGCGGGCTGGGGAGCATGCGGGCTGGGGAGCATGCGGACCGGGATCAGGAGATCCCTTCCGCCGCGACGCTCAGGGCCGAGCGGATGGTCGCCGCCAGCTCCGACTGGGCCGTCGCGGGATCGGGCTCCTCTTCATCGGTGCGCCACGCGTAGTACTCGGCCGCCGCGCGCAGAGCCGCGTTGAGCATGGCGGCCTGGATCTCGGATCGCAGATCGACGGCTCCAAGACCGGCGCGGTCGGCGAGGGCGCGGGCGAACACCGGCTCGGCCTCGTCGTGGGCCTGGAGCCAGACGGCGCGCAGCCCCGGCTCGGTGCGGGTGAGCCTCAGCAGTGTGCGGACCCTCGGCAACTGCGGCCCCGCCACCTGGCCCCCGCCGCTTGTGGACGCCAGCTCCAGGGCGTCCTCCAGGGAACCGCCCGCGGGCCAGGCGCGCAGCGCCGCGGCGATCGCGTCGATCCCGGCCGCGAACAGCGGGCTGACGCAGCTCTCCTTGCTCGGGAAGTAGCGCCACAGAGTCCTAGTGGACACGCCGACGACCTGGGCGATCTGATCCCCGGTGGTGGCGACCACGCCCTGGTCCACGAACAGTTCCACCGCGACGCGGGCGATCTCCAGCCGGATCTCGGCCCTGCGCTCGTCGGTCAGCGGTGGCCGCCCGGTACGGCCGCGGCCCCGGCCGGGGTGTTCGCCGATCGCGCCGTCCGGCACTGGTGACTCCTTGGTTCCGCCTGCGGATGCTGCCCGGGACTGCGGTGATTCTAGCGATCTCCGTCACCGCCTCCGAAGACTTTCTGTCACCCGGCGACATTAAGTCGTACTGTGGTCGCCGCAGCACCTCGGCAGCACCCGTACGCACTTCTTGGAGAACGTCATGAGCACCACTGGACTGGACGGCCGCAGCGTCATCGTCACCGGCGCGGGTTCGGGCATCGGCCGTGCCACCGCCCTCGCCTTCGCGGCCGAGGGCGCACGGGTGGTCGTGGCCGATCTCAACGCCGATGGCGCCGCGGAGGTCGTCAAGGAGATCGAGGCGGCGGGCGGCAGCGCGGTGGCGGTCACGGGCGACCTGAGCGAGCAGGCGGTCGTCGACCGGGTGACCGCGACCGCGGTGGAGCGGTTCGGCGGAGTGGACGTGCTGGTGAACAACGCCGGGATCATGGACCGCATGTCGGCGGTGGCCGAGGTCAGCGACGCGGAGTGGGAGCGGGTCATCCGGGTCAACCTCACTGCCCCGTTCCTGCTCACCCGGGCGGTACTGCCGCACATGCTCGCCGCAGGCAAGGGCGCCGTCGTGAACACCGCCTCGGAGGCGGGCCTGCGGGGCAGCGCCGCCGGGGCCGCGTACACCGCCTCGAAGCACGGCGTCGTGGGGCTCACCAAGTCCCTCGCCGTGATGTACCGGGACAAGGGCATCCGCACCAACGCCATCGCCCCGGGCGGCACGATGACGGGCATCGCCGTGGACATAGAGGCCAGTGCCCAGGGCCCCACCGTCCTCGGCGCGTACATGGGCAACGTCGGCCGGCTCGCCGAGGCCGGGGAGCAGGCCGCCGCGATCGTGTTCCTCGCCTCGGACGCGGCGAGCAACATCAACGGCGTGATCCTGCCCGTCGACAACGGCTGGGCGGCGGTCTGACGTCCGGACCCGAGGTCTGACCGTCGGCCCGGGGCCGAACGGCCGGACCGGAGTCCCGCGGCCGGGCGGCGGTCTGACTGCGGACCGGGGTCCGACAGCCGGACCGGGATCGGACGGCTCGACCGGGGCCCGACGGCCGGGACCTGAAACGGATCCCCCGGTCCTGGGCCACGGGGGGGGCCGCCGGACCGGGAACGGATCGCCGGTCCTGGGCCACCGGGGACCGCCCGAACCGGGAACGGATCGCCGGTTCCGGACCGCCGAGGGACCGCCCGAACCGGCAACCGATCACCCGCTCCTGACCGCCGGGGGACCGCCGGACCTGCCGGGGGACCGCCGGACCTGCCGGGGGACCGCCGGACCTGCCGCCTCGGCGCCCCAGCGGCCCGGCGGGGGGGCTTCAGCGGTGCGCTTCGGCGGCTACCCCTCGCCCAGGAGCTTCCGGGCCAGCCGCTCCCCCGCCGCCATCGTCGAGGCGTGGTCCTCGATGGGTGACACCCGGGAGTTCCCGAAGACGACGTAGGTGACCCCGGAGGGCGTACCGCCGCCGCGCGGATCTGCGCGGATACCGAGCGCCGCGGCCGTCGCGTACGAGGCCTCCCCGATGATGTCCGGCGGACCGGTGTCACCGACGACGGCGTACTGGACACGGTCCTGGTAGATCACGGCCGCCACCGAGCCGGGTTCGATGCCGTTGTCCCGGTAGTTCCAGATGTCACTGGGGGCCGGGACGACGATGTACGGCAGGGTCTCGGCGCTCAGATAGCGGCCGTCGGACTGCTGGAAGGCCGTGGATTCGGAGAAGAGCGGGTCGGTGCCGCTGTTGCACAGGGGGCCAGGTCTGCCGTCGCAGTCGATGTCCATGTCCGCCTTCCAGAAGACGGCACCCGGGGTACCGCAGACCGGGATGTCGGCACGGGTGCCGTCGTCGCTGCGGTAGCGCCCGTTCGAGACGGCGGCGCAGCCACCGAGTCTCGCCAGCAGGTCGGCGGCCCGGACGGAACCCTCCCGCCCGGGCGCGACGGGGCTTCCGGGGCCACCCGTGGTGGGGGTGGTGGACAGCATCGCCGGGGCCGAGGCGAGCAGGGCGGCTGCCGCGGCCGCGGCCAGCGTCAGCGACTGGACACGCACGATGGGAGACCCTCTCCTGGGGGGCACGGACGCTCATTCGCCCAAATCTGGTGGGCGTCCGAGAGCGCGTCCACCGGGAGGGGGCCGGACGGTGCACGGCCGCTTCCGTGGGCGCCGTACGGCCGAGGGCCCGAGCCACAGCCGGCTCCGGCCACTCGACCGCACGCGTCGGCGCGGGATCAGCGACGACAGCGTTCCGCGCCGTGGGCAGGAACTCCCCTGACAGTGGGGCGAGTTCACGCCGCGTCAGGGATCAGCATACGTACGTCCGGGACGGTCCGGCCAACAGCGTCCACCCTCTTGATGTGGCCGCGTCACCCGTGTCTTATAGGTACAGACCAATCCCGTCGAGGGAGGGCTGACCCGTGCGACGCGTTCCCCCCACCGTCCTGCGCGCGCTGGTGTGCGGCGCGCTGCTCGCGCTCGCGTCCTGCGGATGGGGCGCCCGGACGTCCGGTCAGGGTGAACGGCTGCCCGCCGCGCCGATGGGTGTGACCGCCGCCTCGGGGAGCGCGACCAGCGTGCACGTCATGTGGAACCTGGCCTCCGAGGACCCGAGGATCACCCGCTTCGAGGTGTATCGCGGCACCACCAAGGTGAAAGAAGTGCCCGGTTCGGAGCACATGGCGGACATCACCAGGCTCGTACCGTCCACGTCGTACGTCTTCAGGGTCCGTGCCTGGAACGCCGCCGGAGTCCCTGGGCCGCCCAGCAAACCGGTGCGCGCCACCACCCCGGCCGAGGTCGCGGCCGACGGCACTCCGCCCACCCGCCCCGGCAGCCCTCGCGGCAGGGCGGTCGGCAGCCGGGCGGTCCAGTTGTCCTGGGCGAGGTCGTCCGACGCGCGGGGCGTGGCGTCGTACGACATCTACCAGGGCAGTTCGAAAATCCACAGTGTGGGCGGCGCACAGACGGCCACCGTCGTCACGGGGCTGCGGCCGGGCACGGCGTACGCCTTCACGGTGCGGGCCCGTGACGCCGCGGACAACCTCTCGCCGCCGAGCGGCACCGTCCGGATCACCACCGCGCCGGGCTCGGACGACGGCCGGGGCACGGCGCCGACCGGCTTCCGGGCGGCGACCCACCGGAGCGAGGGGGCGTACTACATCGACCTGGCCTGGACCGCGCCCCAGGTCGACGGGGTGATCACGGAGTACGAGATCCATCTCGACGGGCGTGCCGTGACCTCGCTCGTCTGGGGCGCCGGCCCGCCCCGCGGCACCTGTACGTACAGCTTCTACATCGGCCGGGAGGCGGACGTGACGCACCGGGTGCGGATCCGGGCGAAGCTGCCCGACGGCACCTGGGGCGGTCTCTCCGCGGAGCGCTCTGTGACGACGGGCCGACAGTGAAGCATCGGGCAGGGCCCGGTCCGGCCGTGAGGCATCCCGCGGTGGCCAGTCCTGCCGTGAGGGCCCGGCGGCGAGGGATCCAGCAGGCTGCTGAGCGTCACGATCCGCGCGCGCTCGACCCGCGCCCGTTGACGGTGAACCCGCCCAGGAAGCGGGCCGCCGGCTGCGTCGGCAGTCGGCCGGACGATGGAATTCATCACCTGCCCGGTCCCCGCCCGCATGCGGGTCCGGTCCGGGGCGCATTGGCTCGCACTGAGGCAGCACGGGCCTTCCGATCCTCGGCGGCGCATGGGATGTACCGCCAACCGTGCCGCTGGAGGGCAGTTCCTATGCGTACCACTCAGACACTTCTCCGCTCCGGCCTGACCGTGGCCGCCACCGCTGCGCTTCCGCTCACCCTGGCCGCCCCGGCGGCCGTCGCCTGGGGTTCCGGGATCTCCGTGAGTACCAGTGGCACCTCGGTCTCGGTCACCACCAGTGCCTGCCCGAGCAACGGAAGCAGCTTCGGCGATGCCTCGCTGCTCTCCAGCGGACAGGCGAACTTCGCCCAGGGGCGCCAGATGTCGCTCACCGGGACGAGCAACAACCAGTCGGCGGCCTGGACAGGCGTGAGCCCCGGCACCTTCACGGTCATCGTCGTCTGCCAGGACGGCACGACGGCGGGCACCCAGTCGATCATCGTCGCGCCGACCGCGCCTCCCGCGACTCCCACGATCTCGACGACGGTCTCCCCCTCGCCCTCACGCGGCGTCATGGGTGGCCTCGGCGGAGCCGTGAAGGACTACGGCACAGCCACCGTCGTGGGCGGCGCGGCCCTGGTCGTGACCGGCACGGTGGCGGCGGCATGGTTCCTGCGCCGCCGGTCCAAGCCCCACCGGCTCTGATCCGGAGTCCGTCGCAACGGGCGGCCGTTCCACCGGCTCCGGTCGCGGACGGCCGCCTAGTCGCGCCCCGGCATGCTGTCGAGCTCCGCCAGGGCGTGGGTCAGCCACTGGGTCCAGAAGGTCTCCAGGTCGATGCCGGCCCGCAGGACGAGGTGTCGCAGACGGTCTTCGGGGGTGCTCTTCTCCGGGGGGAAGTCCCGGTCCTGGATCTCCTCGTACTCGGCCAACTGCCGCCGGTGCAGAGCGAGATGGCGGCGCAGGTCGGCCTCGACGCCCTCGGTGCCGACGACGGCCGCGGCGCGCAGGCGCAACAGCATCGTGTCCCGCAGCGGCTTCGGGTCCTGCGAGGCCGCGGTCCAGCGGGCGAGTTCGGCGCGGCCCGCGGGCAGGACTTCGTAGCTCTTCTTCTGGCCCCGGGCGTGCTGCTCCGGGGGCAGCGCCCGGATGTACCCCTCGGCCTCCAGTCTTCCCAGCTCGCGATAGATCTGCTGATGCGTCGCCGACCAGAAGTAGCCGATCGACTTGTCGAACCGCCGGGTCAGTTCGAGGCCCGACGAGGGCTTCTCTAGCAGGGCGGTGAGGATCGCGTGCGGGAGTGACATGGGGTCATCCTAGGGAGGGCCGCGGGCGCCGCCCGGTGCCCGGCCGTGGTCGGCCGGACACCGCGACAGCCTTCCCGCGGTTCGTTCTTACGGTGTCCTAGAGCGCCGCCGCCAGTTCGGTGCCCTGTTTGATGGCCCGCTTCGCGTCCAGCTCGGCGGCCACGTCGGCGCCGCCGATGAGGTGGACGCCGCGGCCGGTGGCGCGCAGCGCGTCGTACAGGTCGCGGCGCGGCTCCTGGCCGGTGCACAGCACGATCGTGTCGACCTCCAGGACCTGGCTGTGCCCGTCGACGGTGACGTGCAGTCCGGCGTCGTCGATCCGGTCGTACTGGACGCCCGGAACCATGGTGACGCCGCGGTGCTTGAGCTCGGTGCGGTGGATCCAGCCGGTGGTCTTGCCGAGTCCGGCTCCGACCTTGGACGCCTTGCGCTGGAGGAGGTGCACGGTGCGCGGCGGGGCGGGCCGTTCGGGGGCGGCGAGACCGCCGGGCGTCCGGTAGTCCATGTCGACGCCCCAGCCGCGGAAGTACGTCGCCGGGTCCTCGCTCGCCTTGTCGCCGCTGTCGGTGAGGAATTCGGCGACGTCGAAGCCGATGCCGCCGGCGCCGAGGACGGCCACGCGGTCGCCGACCGGGGCTCCGTCGCGCAGGACGTCGAGGTAGCCGACGACGCTCGGGTGGTCGACGCCCGGGATCTCCGGGGTGCGCGGGCTGACGCCGGTGGCGACGACGACCTCGTCGAAGACCTCCAGCGTCTCCACGGTGGCCCGGGTGTTCAACCGGACGTCCACGCCGTGCAGTTCGAGCTGCGTACGGAAGTAGCGGATCGTCTCGTCGAACTCCTGCTTGCCGGGCACCTTGCGGGCCACGTTGAGCTGGCCGCCGATGTCGCCCGCGGCGTCGAACAGGGTGACGTCGTGGCCGCGTTCGGCGGCGCTGACGGCGCAGGCGAGTCCGGCGGGCCCGGCGCCCACGACGGCCACGGTCTTGCGCAGCCGGGTCGGCGCGAGGACCAACTCCGTCTCGTGGCAGGCGCGCGGGTTGACCAGACAGGAGGTGATCTTGCCGCTGAAGGTGTGGTCGAGGCAGGCCTGGTTGCACCCGATGCAGGTGTTGATGGCCTCCGGGCGTCCGGCCTCGGCCTTGGCGACGAAGTCGGGGTCGGCGAGCATCGGCCGGGCGAGCGAGACCATGTCCGCGTGGCCGTCGGCGAGCAACTGCTCGGCGATCTCCGGGGTGTTGATGCGGTTGGTGGTCACCAGCGGGATCGAGACCGAACCCATGACCTTCTTGGTCACCCAGGCGTACGCGCCGCGCGGCACCGAGGTCGCGATCGTGGGGATACGGGCCTCGTGCCAGCCTATGCCGGTGTTGATGATCGTCGCCCCGGCGGCCTCGACGGCCCGCGCGAGCGTGATGACCTCGTCGAGCGAGGAGCCGCCGGGCACCAGGTCGAGCATCGACAGGCGGTAGATGATGATGAAGTCGTCGCCGACGGCCTCGCGTACGCGGCGGACGATCTCGACGGGGAAGCGCGTCCGGTTCTCGTACGAGCCGCCCCAGCGGTCGTCGCGCCGGTTGGTCTGCAGGGCGATGAACTCGTTGATGAGGTAGCCCTCGGAGCCCATGATCTCGACGCCGTCGTAGCCCGCCTGCCGGGCGAGCCGGGCGGCACGCGCGTAGTCGTCGATGGTCCGCTCGATCTCGGCGTCGCTGAGCGCGTGCGGCGGGAAGGGGCTGATCGGGGCCTGCAGCGCGCTGGGGGCGACCAGGTCCTGGTGGTAGGCGTACCGCCCGAAGTGCAGGATCTGCATCGCGATCTTCCCGCCCTCGCGGTGCACCGCGGCGGTGATCCCGGCGTGCTGCTCGGCCTCGGCCTCGGTGGTCAGCTTCGCGCCGCCCTCGTAGGGCCGGCCGGCGTCGTTGGGCGCGATGCCACCGGTGACGATCAGGCCGACGCCGCCCCGCGCGCGGGCGGCGTAGAACTCCGCCATGCGCTCGAAGCCGCGCTCGGCCTCCTCCAGGCCCACGTGCATGGAGCCCATGAGTACGCGGTTGGGCAGAGTGGTGAAGCCCAGGTCGAGCGGGTTCAGCAGATGCGGGTAACGGCTCATCGGGCCCTCCATGCGCGGTGACGTACGTCCGTTGTAGACGACGCGTCACGCATTATGCAACTAGTTGCACAATGACGAGGGTCACTCGGCCACGGGCCGGGGGCAAGCGGCGACCGGCCCGCACCGGTCCGGACGAAAGGCTCAGCCGAGTGCCACCCGGGCGACGAGTTCGGCCACCGCCACGGGCTGCTCGACCATCACCAGGTGGCCCGCGTCGGGGATCAGGACCAGGGTCACGCCGGGGGCTGCCTCCAGTCCGGCGCGCTCGTCGTCCGTCAGGCCGATGTCGTCGTGGTCGCCGCGCACGACCCAGGCGGTCGCGCCCGAGTCGCGGAGCCGCGAGACCAGGTCCGGGTACCGGTGCAGATAGTCGAAATGGTGCCGGATCACCTGGCGGCAGAACGCGGGGTCGTTCTTCTCGAACTCGACGGTCAGCGCCGCACGCCGGGCCGGGGGCAGATTGCCCGCCATGGCCCGGGGCGTCAGTTTGACCAGGCCCGCCCAGGCCAGCATCCCGACGCCGGGCACCCGTCCGAGGCTGTTGGCGATCGCCAGCGCCTTGTCCTCGTCGGAGGCCGAGAACGTCGGGGAGAGCAGGACGACGGGGCCGGCGAAGTGCCCGCCCGCCACCATCTCCAGAGCGACGTTGGCGCCGATGCTGTGGCCGACCACGACGTCGCAGCCCCGCTCCGCGGCCAGGGCGCCGGCCAGGGCAGCGTAGTTCTCCATCGAGAGATCGTGCGGCGGCGTGGTGCCCGCGTGCCCCGGCAGGGTGGCGGCCACCAGCCGCACCGGCGCCGAGGCGAGCGGAGGTGCGGCCATCAGATCGTCGTAGAACGCCGTGCTGCACATCCCGCCGGGCAGCAGCAGCACCCGGGTGCCCGCGTCCGCGGGCCCCGACTCCTTGATGTCCCACGCGTCGAACGTCTGGGGGGTGCTGCTCATGTCCGGGCCTCCCTCTGATACCTGTCGTCAGCCGGAGTGTGGCGCGGGGGGCGGCGCGATCGGCCGACCGAGGGCCGAACGCGGCATGTCGCCCCGTCCGGCCCGCCCGGTCAGGGCTTCACGCCGATCACCACGTTGGCGTACCTCTCCTCCGAGACGGCCAGTCGCGCGATCAGTCCGCCGCGGGCGAAGGCCTCGACGGCCGTGGGCGCCTGGCGCTCGCTCGTCTCGACGAGGAGGCAGCCGCCGCGGGCCAGCCAGCGCGGCGCCTCGGCGGCGACCCGGCGCACCAGGTCGAGTCCGTCCGCGCCACCGTCGAGGGCGACCAGGGGTTCGTGGTCCCGGGCCTCCGACGGCAGCAGGCCGACCTCGTCGGTCGGGACGTACGGCACGTTGGCGGCCAGGACGTCGACACGGCCGCGCAGGGTGGCGGGCAGCGCCGCGAAGAGGTCCCCCTCGTGGACCTGGCCGGCGAACGGCGCGACATTGCGGCGGGCGCACGCCACCGCGGCCTGATCGATGTCGGCGGCGTGCAGTTCGGGGCCGCCGAGGGACGCGGCCAGCGCGGCTCCGACCGCGCCCGAGCCGCAGCACAGGTCCACCACGACGGACGCGCCGCGCGCGAGCGCGACGGCCTGCTCGACGAGGAACTCGGTGCGGCGGCGGGGCACGAAGACGCCGGGGTCGAGGGTGATGCGCAGACCGTGGAACTCCGCCCAGCCGAGGACGTGTTCGAGGGGCAGTCCCGCGACGCGCCGGGCCACCATCGCGGCGGCCTCGTCCGGGGTGCGAGCGGCGGAGAGGATCAACTCCGCCTCGTCCTCGGCGAAGACACAGCCGGCGGCGCGGAGCGCGGCGACCACGGGGTCTACCGCTTCAGGGACATCAGGAGAGAGAGGAGGCATGAAGCCGAGGGCCTTTCGACGAACCGAAGGGCGCTCCCACGGTCACCTGGTGACGGTGAACGCGTTGTCCGGAGAGGAGAGCACCCGACCTGACACAGCGGTAATGGGTCTCACCTCCTCGACAACTCATCGGCCGAGACGATCCTCGGCCGGGACGGCCACCCTACAGGAACGATCAGCCGGCGACTGCGGCCCGAGTGGCCATCGGATCCGCTTCGGCCGGCCTGCGCGGCTCTCTCCGCTCCACCCCCAAGTTGTACTATGCAACCAGAGCGACGCCGGGAGGTCCCGTGATGACAGCCGAAGGATCGAGTGGCGGCCTTGTCACCGCCAGGACACCGACCACCGGGACACCGACCGACGGAATGACCCCCGACGGGGTGACGGCCGACGCGGCCGTGGAGATCATCCAGCGGGAGATGACGGTGTTCGCCCGGCGGGCCCGCGCCTCGGCGGGACGCATGCATCCCGAGTTGTCCCTGGTCTCGTACACCCTCCTCGGTCATCTGGAGGAGGTCGACGGCTGCCGTGCCACGGATCTCGCCGCGCACTACGCGCTGGACAAGTCCACGGTGAGCCGCCAGGTGGCGGCGCTGGAGCGGGCCGGGCTGATCGAGCGGCGGATGGACCCCGAGGACCACCGTGTCCAGGTGCTGCATCTGACGTCAGCGGGCACGGAGATCCTCACCCAGGTGACCCGCAGCCGCCGGGTGGCGTTCCGCGAACGGCTCACGGGCTGGTCGGAGGAAGACCTCGCCCGCTTCGCCTCGTATCTGCTGCGCTACAACGCCACGGGCACCGGCTCATCCGTGGCCACGGATGAGCCGGACGCGAGGCCGCCGACGCCGCCGATCCCGCCGAGGGACTGACCCCGGCGTCCCCGCGGTCTCCCGCAGCTCAGCGGCGCGGTGCCGGTGTCAGCCCACGCCCACGATCCGGTCGTCGCCCAGGTGCTCCGGGACCCGCGCGGCCATGAAGCGGGTCCTGCGGCGCAGCCGGAAGCCCAGCGACTCATAGAGGCGGATGGCGCCGGTGTTGCCGGCGGCTGTGTGCAGGAACGGGGTCTCGCCGCGTTCACGGATGCCGTGCGCGACGGCCAGGATCAGGCGTGTGGCCAGGCCCTCGCCCCGGTGGTCGGGGTCGGTGCAGACCGCGCTGATCTCGGTCCAGCCCGGTGGACGGAGCCGCTCGCCCGCCATGGCGATCAGGGCGCCGTTCCGGCGGATCCCGAGATACGTGCCGAGCTCGACGGTGCGCGACAGGAAGGGTCCGGGCCGGGTCCGTTCCACCAGGTCGAGCATGTCCGGCACGTCTGCGGGGCCGAGCAGCACCGCCTCGGCATCGGGCGCGGCGGCGAGGCCGTCGTCGACGAGCTGGACGCCGTCGAGGCTGAAGACGACCTCCCAGCCGTCCGGGGTGCGCCCGCCGAAACCGGCCAGCGGCGCCTCTCCCCCGGGTCCCACCAGGGCCGCCAGATCCGCCCAGTCACCGGCGTCGGGATCGTCGGGCAGCGCCAGCCACGGAGACACGTCGACGGGGTAGCGCAGGACGCGGCCACGCCGTTCGGCGAAGTGGGCGTGGGGCCCGGTGAGGGACCCGAGGGCCGGATTGTCGAGGGGGTGGCGGCCGGGAGGGCTCTCCTGTTCCTCCGGGCCCCCGAACCCTGTGGAGACGTACGCCTCGGCCATCTGCTCCCTCACTCTCCCTCGCTGTCGTCACCCTCGTCACGGCCCGGCTCACCGGTTGTACATGTACGGGCCATCGGACTCGACTCCAGGAGCAAGGAAGATCGGGGCGCGGCTATTCCCGGGCGCCGGGAGAGTTCATACGTCCGCAATGTTCAGCGCCCCGCAACGGCTCGGAGCACGGTCCGTTCCCCCGTACGGTTGAATGACTAAGCACTGGTGCGTGCCCGGGACACCGACCCGCGCGTTCGCGCCGATCACGCTCGATCCGCGGGCCGCCGTCCCCGGCGGTCCTGGAGGCGCCACCCGTATGAACGTCACGCGAGGCTTCACCGGGCGCCCTCGCGCCCACAACGCCGGACTGCCGCCCGGCCAGTACGACGCGGGCGACGACTGGCCCGTCCTGTCCGCCGAGGTCACCCCGGAGCTGGCGTCCGCCGACTGGACCCTGCGGATCGACGGCCTGGTGGCCGAGCCGCGCACCTGGGACTGGGAGCAGGCGCACGCGCTGCCCGCCTCGGCGTACGAGGGCGACATCCACTGCGTGACGAGCTGGTCGAAGTTCGGGGTGCGGTTCGGGGGTGTGTCGCTGGACGCGTTCCTGGAGGCCGTACGACCGGACGCGGCCGCCACCCACGCGGTCGCGTACGCGCACACCGGGTACACCGCGAACCTCCCGCTGGCCGACCTCACCGGCGGTCGCGCCTGGATCGTGTGGGACTACGACGGGAAACCGCTGCCGGCCGAACACGGCGGCCCGGCGCGGCTCGTCGTGCCCCATCTCTATTTCTGGAAGAGCGCCAAGTGGATCGCGGGCATCCGGATCCTCGACCATGACGAACCGGGCTTCTGGGAGCAGAACGGCTACCACGCCCGCGGCAACCCCTGGGAAGAGCAGCGCTACTCCGGTGACTGAGAACACGACCGAGATCGCTGGTACCACTGAGACCACGACCGGGACCTTCGTACCGCCGACACGGTTCGCCGTGCCCGGACGCATCGCCGTGAGCACGCAGACGGCCACCACCTGGCAGACCGCCACGCTGACCGAGGTCCGCCGCGAGACCCCGCACGCGGCGACCTTCCGATTCGCCGTACCCGCGTGGGAGGGGCATCTCCCCGGCCAGCATCTGATGCTGCGGCTCATCGCCGGGGACGGATATGTGGCGCAGCGCCACTACTCCATCGCGTCCCCGCCCGACGACACCGGTCACATCGAACTGACCCTGGACCATGTCGACGGGGGTGAGGTCTCCGGCTGGTTCCACACCGTGGCCCGGCCCGGCGACTCCGTCGAGGTCCGAGGTCCGCTCAGCGGCTTCTTCGCCTGGCCCGGGGACCGGCCCGCGCTGCTCGTCGGCGCCGGTTCCGGTGTCGTACCGCTGATGTCGATGCTGCGGCACCACCGCGCGCGGACCCTGGACGTTCCGCTGCGCCTGCTCGTCTCCGCGCGGAGCCCCGAGGAACTCATCTACGCGCGGGAGTACGGCGACGAGACCACAGCCGTGTTCACGCGCGGCGCCCCGGACGGTGTGCGCGTCGGACGTATGACCGCCGCACATGTGGCGCCCCTCCTGGCCGAACAGCCGCCAGGTGGGTGGGAAGCCTACATCTGCGGTTCCAACGGATTCGCCGAGCACGCCTCGCAGCTGCTGGTGGCGGCGGGGCAGCCGGTGGACCGGATTCGGATCGAGCGGTTCGGCTAGACGCCGTCCTCCGTCGTGCTGGCCCCGGATTCCGCCGGAAAGCCGCGGGAGCGGTGCCAGCCGTTGCGGGAGCGGTGTCAGCCGTGCGGCACCACGACGACCGGGCACGTCACCTGCCGGATGACGGTCCGTGCGGCGCGGCCCAGGTGCTCGCCCGCGAGGCGGCCGACGATCAGCAGACCGGCGCCGGTGGACGCCCTCAGCAGATGGTCTCCCGGGTGGCCGTGGACGACCTGTTCCGAGACCGGGGTGTCCGGGAATTTGTGACGCCAGGGCCGTAGTACGCCGGTCAGGGCGCGCCGTCGGCCGGTCTCCTGGTCGTCCGTGTCGCCGGGCGACGGCACGGTGGCCGACGGGACGGCGGACGCGCGACGCTCGTGCGGGGATCGGGTCCAGGCGTGCACCACGAGGAGTGGTGCCGAGCGGACGGCGGCGGTGTCGAAGGCGTAGCCGATCAGGTCGTCGGCGGGGTGCTCCAGGTCGAGGCCGAGGACCACCGGACGGTAGGGCGCGGCGCTCGGCGATGTGCCGTCGGGGATGAACACCCTTTCGTCCTCGGGGAGTTCGCCCGCGCGGACGAGAACGACCGGACAGGCGGCACGCGCAGCGACGGCCAGGGCGACGGAGCCGGTCAGGAAACCGGCCAGCGCGGTGTGGCCGGTGCGGCCACGGGTGCCGACGACGAGTGCCTCGGACCCGGCGGCGGCCCCGAGCAGCGCGGGCACCGCGGGCGCCTCCGTGTCGCCCGGGACGATGCTCAACGCCGGGTGGGTGTAGGACAGTTGGATCACCGCCCGGTCGAGCGCCGACCTGGCGCACCCGGCGGGTACGTCGACGTCCGGAACACGCGCGGCGACGCGGTGCCGGGTGCCCGCGTGCAGCAGACGCAGCGGGAGACGGCGCCGTCCGGCCTCGCGGGCCGCCCAGTCGGCGGCGTCCAGACTGGCGCGCGAGCCGTCGATTCCTGCGGTGATGGTGGAGCCGGTGTTCATGACCGATGCCTTTCGTGGCTTGGACGACCAATGCCGTGACGCTGTACGCGCGCCGTCGCGGAGGTTTTCGGCGGACGGGTGTGTCCGGCGGGTGTAACCGGCCGACGGCGGGGCAGTCGGGGTGCGCCCGGGTGTCGCGGGCGGGGACGGCCGGTGCTTCGCCATCGGGGCTCCTGTTCGCCGACGCGGTGACGCCCGGGTTCCACGGGGGGCGGGGATCAGTCGTACGGCGCCGGAGTCCGCGCGGTCCGGCGATGGACCGCTGCCGCCGCGCGCGGTATGCCGGGCGCGGCGAACCGGTCGCGTACGGCGGGCAGTTCGGCGCCCGGGACCGCGAGACGCTGGTCACCGAGACGTCCGGGCGCCGACGCGGCGCGCGGCAGTGAGGAGGGGACATGCGGACCCGGGTGCACGGCTGGCGCTGGCGCCGCAATCCGCTGCGTCGCCGCTCCGACGTCGTCGAGGCATGGTGGGCGCTGGCCGTCGGCGTTCTCCTGTTCGTCGGGGCGCCGCTCGCGGGGGCGGGAGTGGCGTGGTGGACGTACGACGGCACACGGGAGCACGCGGCGGCGCAGCGTGCCGCCCAGCACCATGTCCGTGCCGTGCTCGTGCGGGACGCACCGTCGGCGCTGCCCACGACGCCGGGCAACAGCCTGCGTTCGTTCCCCGTGCCGGTCCACTGGACGGGGTCCGACGGGACGGCGCGGACCGGTCTGGTCCGCGTGCCCGCGGGTCTGCGGCGGGGTACGCGCCTCGACGTGTGGACCGATGCCCGGGGAGGGATAGTGCGTCCGCCGTCGAGCGCTTCGGTGCTCCGGCAACACGCGCTGGCCATGGGCGTCTTCACCACCGCGGGCGCCCTCTTCGCCGTATTCCTCGCGCACCTCCGCGTACGCCGGGCCCTGGCGCGCCGCCGGCTGGCCCAGTGGGAGCGTGACTGGGCGCGGACCGAACCGGAGTGGACCCGGCGGACGGCCTGAGAGGCGTGCGGTGAGCGGGCCCTCACGAGGAAGGCCGTGAGCCGGGGCCCTCGCGAGGGAGAACGAAGGGGCCGGACGACTGCCCGGAGAAGGAGCGAGCGGCTGGTCGGCGCCGAGAATGCCTTCGTTCCCGGCGCGGCCGTGGCGGGCCGCCGAGGGCGGACGTACCGTGTGATCATCCGCGCACCCGTATGCCGAAAGGTGGTCCTCGATGGCCCTGTTCGACCTCCCTCTCGACGAACTCCGCACCTACCGCAGCGCGTCCACCGAACCCGAGGACTTCGACTCCTTCTGGGCCAAGACGCTCCAGGAAGCCCGTGAGTACGACCTCTCCCCCAGCTTCGCGCCGGTCGAGATCCCGCTGAAGACGGTCGCGGTCCACGACGTCACGTTCGCCGGGTTCGGCGGGCATCCGGTCAAGGGCTGGCTGACCGTGCCGGCTTGGGCGAACTCACCGCTGCCCACGGTCGTCGAGTTCATCGGGTACGGCGGCGGGCGCGGGCTCCCGCACACACATCTGCTGTGGGCCTCGGCCGGCTTCGCGCACTTCGTGATGGACACGCGCGGCCAGGCGAGCGCCTGGGGCGGCGGCGAGACCCCGGACCCGGTGGGCAGCGCGCCCGCGTTCCCCGGGTTCATGACGCGGGGTATCGAGGACCCCGAAAACTACTACTACCGGCGGCTGTTCACGGACGCGGTCCGCGCCGTGGAGGCGGCCCGTTCGCATCCGCTGGTCGACGCGGCACGCGTCGCGGCGCTCGGCGGGAGCCAGGGCGGCGGCATCAGCATCGCGGTGGGCGGTCTGGTGCCCGACCTGGCGGCGATCGCTCCCGACGTGCCGTTCCTGTGCGACTTCCCGCGCGCCACGGTGCTCACGGACCGCGCCCCCTACCGGGAGATCGGCAACTACCTCAAGACCCACCGCGGCCGCACCGAACAAGTGCGGCGCACCCTCTCCTACTTCGACGGGGTGCACTTCGCCGCGCGCGGCCGGGCTCCCGCCCTGTTCTCGGCGGCGCTGGAGGACCAGACCTGCCCGCCGTCGACGGTCTTCGCGGCCTTCAACGCCTGGGCGGGCGAGGAGAAGCAGATCGAGGTGTACGACTTCAACGACCACGAGGGCGGCGGCCCCTACCAGCAGGCCGCGCAGCTGCGCTGGCTGCCCGCCCGCGTCTGAGGCCCGCGATGGACACGACCACCGCGGCACGACGTTTCGTACGGGTGTGGGAGCGGGCCTGGGCGGACCATGACGTCGAGGCGATCCTGGAGCTGTACTCCGACACCTGCGTCCACCGCTCCATGCCGTTCCGGGAGCCCCATCGTGGCCGGGACGAGCTCGCCGCGTACATCCGCTGGTCCTTCGCGTCCGAGACCACGGCCGATGTCCGTTTCTCCGAGCCCGTGATCGGCCAGGACGGCCGCGCCGCCGCCGAGTTCCGTGTCCTGGCGGAGGAGGACGGTCGCCCTTCGACACTCGCGGGCTGCGTCTTCGTCCGCTTCGACGCGACGGGACGCGCGGTGGAGACCCGGGACTACTGGCACAGCACCTCGGCGTACGCGCCCTCCCTCCCCTGGCAGGATGGCTGACATGGAGTGTGTGTTCTCCGGCCGAGTGATCGAATGGCGCGGACCGTCGCCGTACTACTTCGTTCGGGTTCCGGACGAGGAGTCCGCCGACCGCTCGCGCATCCCGACGGGGCCTTCCGGAATCGGTTCACAGGTCAACTCCACACTCCGGAGCCGCACCTTCGCCGGGACTTCGCCGAGCTGTCCGCCGCCAAACGAACTTGACCTTGCCCGCATCGACTCCGTCTTCCGAGAGAAACGGGGAGCCGAACTCCTGGCTCTGTTCACACGATTCCGGCCCCTGCTGAGCCAACCCGCCTGGTCCGGCTGCCGCGTGGTGCTCGCCGCGGCTCCGCAGGACTGAGCCGGCTCCTCGCCGTCGGCCGGGGACACCTGCCGAGCAGGCCGGCCGACGGCATGGCAGCGCGGATCTTCGGAAAGCGGACGCCACGGTCACAACTGCCGGCCGAACAGGTCGCCGACCCCGGGGACTGTCCACAGCTGCCGCAGGCGCCCGTCGCCCACGGCGCCATCAAAGAGGTCGGGCCGACGGCGGTCTCCCGCGGCCGCGGCGCATAGTGCCGTCGCGCCCCGGCGATCCGTACGGCGGCACGGCCGCCACTCCTTCACCCGGATCCCCTCGCGACAGACGCGGATGAGCCCGCCACCACTCCCACCGGCCGTCCCCGGAGCCGAGCCGTCCCGTCGATCACGCAACACAAGGTTGCGGATCGCCGGTACCGTGACTATCGTTATACGCAACCGATGGTTGCTTATTGGAGGTCCGTGGTGGAGTTCGGAAAGCTGGAGCGCGAGATCCGCATCGACGCGGCACCGGAGATCGTCTTCGATGTGGTGAGCCGCCCCGAGCACATCAGGATGTGGTGGTCCGACGACGCGTCGTTCGAGCCCGCGCCAGGCGCGGTCGGCGAACTGGTGTGGGGCGACCGCGCCGCGGTCGAAGCGTTCACGGTGGTCGACGTGGATCCGCCCCGCAGGTTCGCGTTCCGCTGGGTCGCTCCTGGCGGCCAGGTGCCCGACGCGGACAACTCCCTCCTCGTCACCATCGAGCTCGAGCCCTCCGGTGACGGCACGATCCTGCGCCTGACCGAGAGCGGCTGGCGGGAGAAGGGCTGGGAGGCCGCCGTACTCGAAGAGGCCTTCCACGACCACGAGCGCGGCTGGGACATGTTCCTGCCCCGACTGCGGGGCTACGCCCCTTCCGTGGTGGCGCGATGACCATCGCCTTCGACGACGAACTCTGGTCGGCGATAGGCGACCCGATCAGGCGCCGCCTGCTCGACCTGCTGCTCGCGGAAGGAGTCGGTACGCCGACCAGCCTGAGCGATCGTCTCCCGATCTCCCGCCAGGCGGTCACCAAGCACCTGGGCGTCCTCGACCGCGCAGGCCTCGTGCACGCGACACCTACGGGCCGCGAGCGGCGCTACGAAGTCGACGAGGCCCAACTCGCCCGCGCCGTCCGGCAACTGAACGAGGTGGGCAGGAACTGGGACGCGCGACTGAACCGCATCAAGCGCATCGCGGAACAGATCCAGCGTCAGAAACGCGACTGACCAACAGGCCGCCGGAACGGATCTCCGGCCACATCTGGCGACATCTCCGGCGACCTCCAGGATCGGTGTCGGCGTCGGCGTATTCATTCGGAAGAGTCATTCACCTCTGGAGGACACACATGAGTGGGTCGCTGCTTGACGACAAGAACGCTGTGATCTACGGAGGCGGGGGCGCTATCGGCGGCGCAATCGCACGGGTATTCGCCCGGGAAGGCGCGAAGGTCTTCATCGCCGGGCGGACGCAGGCGAAGCTCGACGTCGTGGCGCGTGATATCGCCGCCATGGGCGGAACAGTGGAGACCGCTCAAGTCGACGTACTCGATCAAGAGGCGGTCGAAAAGCACGCCGACGCAGTCGCGGCGACGGCCGGCGGCATCGACATCGCCCTCAACGCCGTGAGTGTCATGCACGACCAGGGGACCGTGCTGGCGGACCTCTCGCTGGAGGAGTTCATGCGGCCGATCGACGGGTTTCTGCGGACGCTGTTCATCACCAGCAAGGCCGTGGCGCAGCACATGGGCAGGGAGCGTCCAGGCGTCATCCTGACGTTGTCCGAGCCGGGTTCCAAACTGGCTGTGGGCGGCATCTTGGGGCACAGCGTGAGCGCGGCCGGCAAGGAGGCCTTCTCGCGGGTTCTGGCCGCGGAGCTGGCCCCCAGCAACATCCGGGTTGTCTGCATCCGTCCACACGCCGTCGTCGACGCGCCGGCAGCGGGTTCGTACACCAAGGACCTCTTCAAGCAAATGGCGGCAGCGGGCGGGCAGTCGGTCCAGGAAATGCTCGAAGGCGGGGGGATGGCGCAGGGCACGCTCTTGAAGAGGCTGCCCACACTCTCCGAAATCGCGGAGACGGCCGCGTTCCTGGCTTCGGACCGAGCTGGGGCCATGACGGGAACAGTCGCCAATCTGTCCGCCGGCGCGCTGGTCGACTGAGCCCGCTATGTCCGATCAAGCCGACAAGGCCGAACCGCTTCGTTCCCCGCGCATCCCGGGCGCTCCGCTGGTGTCGCCGAACGCCTGGGACGTGGGCAGCGCCCGCACCGTCGTCGACGCGGGCTTCCCGGTGGTCGCCACCGCGAGCAACGCCATCGCCACCGCTCTGGGCCACGACGGCGAGGGCGCCCCGAGCGAACAGATGATGTTCGTCGCCCAGCGCATCGCGGCCTCCGCCGACGTACCGGTCACCGTCGACGCCGAGACCGGCTACGGAATGGCGCCCGAGGAACTCGTAACGGACCGGTCCGACAGTCACGAGCCCGGAACGGCGGGCCGCGGCCCCTCCACTCGCCAGCCGTTTCCCGGCGGCGGGCGGGGGCCGCGGTTCGTTCAGTTCGCGCGGCTTCCTTGTGGCCCGGGCAGGCTGGTCAACAGCCCGTATGCGCGCGGCCCGAGGGGTTTCGGACACGGCGGGTTCGGCGGGTCTCGCGATCTCGTGGGCCCGGAAGCGGGATCCTGGCGGAGTATGTGACGGGCCACGGGGCCCGCGCATCGCAGTGGACCCAAGGGAGTCTGCGCTCGCCGGCGCCCTGTGCCGCATGCTCCGAGCGCGCTCCGGGCCGACCAGGGGCGCGGACTGAAATCGGCCGAAGTATCCGGGCACCCTTTCCTGGTGGTTTAGACCAATGCTAGATGTGGTGGCGCACTGAGCCCACGCGGCTACGTTTTGTCACCACGCAGGAGGCGCGGACATGGCCCGCACCACCCATCCGTCCGACCACGAACCGCTCTACGCGCGGATCGCCGCACAACTGCTCGGCGAGCTGCGCGACGGGACCATCCCGCCCGGCGAACGCCTGCCGGGAGAACGCGAGTTGTCCACCCGGTTCGGCGTCAGCCGGGAGACCGTACGCCAGGCGTTGCAGATGCTGCGGCGCGACGGCCAGGTCTCCACCGACCGGCGTGGCAGCCATGCGACGCTGTCCGGCACCGGCGCCGAGCACGTCCCGTCCCTCGACTTCCCCGTCGGCGCGCACACCGGCGAACCCGACGGGTGCCGCCGCACCACCGTGACCTGGGAGGCTCCCCCGCCGGAGCACGCCGAGGCCCTCGGACTCGCCCCGCTTCGGGCGACGTTGGTGCACCGCTACGAGTCGGCCGCCGCCGACGGCAGCGGACTGCGCTCGGCCGTGACGTCCTTCTCCGCGATCGCGGTGACCGAGGTCGAGGAGCTCGCCCGCTACCGCGACCGCGCGGACGGCCACGCCTCGGCGCAGCTCTCACGTGCCTACGACTGGATGCGCAAGGCGGGTCTGACCCTGCATCACCGGGACGCGATCACCCGGCTCCCGCAGTCGGTACGGGTCACCCGGCGCGTGCACGACCAGTACGACCGGCCGCTCGAGATCACCGACCTGACCGTTGACGCCCAACAGGACGCCCTGGTGTATGAGTTCACGCTTCCAGCCGCCGAGTGAACGCGCGCGCCGGTGGCCGGTGGCGGCGAGACGGATCATCTGACCGCAGCCACCGTCCGGCGCCCGCAAGCCGCTTCGCACCATGAATCGCAAGGGAGCACGCATGAGCACGTTCACGACGTCCGACGGCACCGACATCTTCTACAAGGACCTGGGCAGCGGGCAGCCCGTCGTCTTCAGCCACGGCTGGCCGCTCAACGCGGACGCCTGGGAAGGGCAGTTGCGGCTGGTCGCCGAGAACGGCTTCCGCGGCATCGCGCACGACCGCCGCGGGCACGGCCGCTCCGCCCAGCCGTGGCAGGGCAACAGCATGGACCAGTACGCCGACGACCTGGCCGAGCTCATCGAGTCGCTCGGCCTCGACGACGTGATCCTGGTCGGGCACTCGACGGGCGGCGGCGAGGTGACCCGTTACATCGGCCGGCACGGCACCGCACGGGTCGCCAAGGCGGTCCTGCTCGGCGCGGTTCCGCCGCTGATGCTGAAGACGGACACGAATCCGGAGGGCACGCCCATCGACGCCTTCGACGGCATCCGCGCCGGGGTCGCGGCGGACCGGTCGCAGTTCTATCAGGAGCTGAGCACGCCCTTCTACGGTGCCGACCGCGAGGGCGCCACGGTCTCGCGGGGCAAGCGCGACGAGTTCTGGCTGCAGAGCATGCGGGCCGGGCTGAAGGCGGCGTACGACTGCGTCGAGCAGTTCTCGGAGACCGACTTCACCGAGGACCTCGCGAAGATCGACGTCCCGACGCTCATCGCGCACGGCGACGACGACCAGATCGTGCCGATCGGCGCCGCCGCCCTCAAGACGGCTCAGCTGGTCAAGGACGCGACGCTGAAGGTGTATCCAGGTGCCCCGCACGGCCTGGTGGGCGAGTTCGAGCAGGCCTTCAACGCCGACCTGCTCGCGTTCATCCGCGCCTGACGGGCGACCGCCCCCGCGGACGTCGGTCCCGCGTCCCCTCCTCGGCACGTCCGCCGAGGAGGGGCGTGGACGTGGACCGGCGTCCGTCCCGGGCCGGAGAGCCCCCCGGGCCCGCCGCCCGTCACGCGGCGCCGGTGGAGCTTCCGGAGGTGCCTTCGCGGGTGGCCACGACCATCCGGGCCCGTGGACTGCCGTCCCGTCGGGTGCCGAACTCGGTCAGTGCGTGGAGCTCCGTCCGGAATCCGGCCCGCGCCAGCTCCCGCCGCACGTCGCCGAGCCGGAACGCGCGGTAGTACATGACGAAGGTCGGGCGCCGGACGGCGTTGCGCACCCGCATCACCGTGTCGAAGCCCAGCAGGGCCCAGTACCAGGGCGAGCTGGGCCGCGGCGGAGCCACGACCGGGAACGCGAAGCGTCCGCCGGGGCGCAGGACGGCGTGGACCCCGGCGAACAGGCCGGGCAGCTCGCGCGGCAGGAAGTGCCCGAAGGCGCCGAGGCTCACGACCAGGTCGAACGCGGGCCCGAAGGGGAGAGCGCGGGCATCTCCACGCACCCAGGCGACCGACGGCGTGCCACCGCCGCACCACGCCCCAGGCGACGGTGATCCGCCGTCGCGCCTCGCCGCCGGGGACGGCACCCCGCCATCGCGTGTCCCGGCCGGGGACGGCACCCCGTCGCCGCATGTCCCGGCCAGGGACGGCACCCCGTCGCCGCGCGTCCCGGCCAGGGACGATGACCCGTCGTCGCGCGCCCCCGCCAGGGACTGTGGGCCGCCGGCGCCGAGCCGCGAGCGTCCGACCGTCAGCATGCCCGCGCTGACGTCGACGCCGGTGACGCTCTCCCGGCACAGCCCTCGCAGGACCTCCATGCCCGCGCCGGTGCCGCAGCACAGGTCGAGTCCCGCGCCGAACGGTCCCATCGGCGCGAGGGCCCGCCCCACCGCTTCGAGGATCGCGTCCGGAGTCCGGAACGGCGTGTGGTCGAACTTGGGTGCGAGCAGGTCGTAGCCGTGCTCGATCGACGAGAGGGCCTGCACGGCCAGTTCGCGGAGGGTGGGACCTTGCGGGGTGAACATCTCGCCGAGCTTAGGGGCTGTGGTTCGGATCGGGTCCCAGGGTGCGGAAGGTGCCTGCTCGGCAGGGATGACCCCCGTGTCGGCGGAATGAGTCGAACATCAGCCGAACGACCGCCTGTGAGGCAGCGGTCGCGGCGGGTGCTGATCTATCGTCCCGGGCATGACCTCGTTCCGCCCCGCCCCCGCCTGGCTGGCCGACGCCGTCTTCTACCAGATCTACCCGCAGTCGTTCGCCGACTCGAACGGCGACGGCATCGGCGACTTCGACGGAATCACCGAGCGCCTCGACCACCTCGCGTGGCTGGGCGTCAACACCGTATGGCTCAACCCCTGTTTCGTGTCCCCGTTCGGCGACGCCGGATACGACGTCGCCGACTACCTGGACGTCGCGCCCCGCTACGGCTCGTCCGACGACCTCGCCCGCCTCGTCGACGAGGCGAGCCGCCGCGGCATCCGCGTACTCCTCGACCTCGTCGCGGGGCACACCTCCGACCAACACCCCTGGTTCCGGAGCGCGATGGACGATCCGGCCGACGACCGGTACATCTGGGCGCCCGAGGGCTCCCCGGCCGGTTTCGTCCCCTCCCCCGGGACGCGCCCGGGGGCGTACCTGCCGAACTTCTTCGCGTTCCAGCCCGCTCTCAACTTCGGTTACGGGCGCGCCGATCCGGCCGAGCCCTGGCGCCGGCCGGTCGACGCGGAGGGCCCGCGGGCCAACCGTGCCGCGCTGCGCACGGTCATCGACCACTGGCTCGGCCTCGGACTGTCCGGCTTCCGCGTGGACATGGCCGCCTCGCTCGTGAAGGACGACCCGGACAAGAGGGAAACGGCCGCGATCTGGACGGAGTTGCGGCACTGGCTGGACCGCGCGCATCCGGACGCCGTGCTGCTCTCGGAGTGGGGCGAACCCGAGGTGTCCGTCCCCGCCGGGTTCCACGCGGACTTCTTCCTCCAGTTCGGCGGTCCCACCGACGGGCGCGCCCTGCGCTCGCTCTGGAGCAACGGCGAGGGCACGGTCAACGAGGCCTGGGACCCGCTCGACTGCTTCTTCGACGTCGAGGGCCGCGGCTCCCCGCGCCCCTTCGTGGAAGCCTGGCGCAGTGCGGTCTCCGCACTCGGCGAGGACGGTTTCGTCGCGCTCCCGACCGCCAACCACGACTTCTCCCGCCTCAACTGCGGCCCCCGCACGGCCGGTCAGCTACCCGCCGCCTTCGCCTTCCAGCTGACCTGGCCGACCCTTCCGGCGATCTACTACGGCGACGAGATCGGTATGCGTTTCCTTCCGGGACTGCCCGAGAAGGAGGGCAGCGTGCTGGGGCCGCGCTACAACCGCGCGGGTTCCCGTACACCGATGCAGTGGGACGACAGCCCCAACGCCGGCTTCTCCACAGCCCCCGCCGATCGCCTCTACCTCCCGGTCGACCCGTCCCCTGACCGCCCGACGGTCGCCGCCCAACGGGCCGACGACACCTCGCTCCTGCATCTCGTACGACGCCTCGTCGCGTTGCGAACCAGCACCCCGGAGCTGGGGCCGGGCGGCTCGGTCGAGGTGGTGCACGCCGGGTATCCGTTCGTGTACGTGCGGGGCGGCCGGTATCTCGTCGTGGTCAACCCCCGCCGGGATCAGGCGAGTTGCCGGTACGACGGCGCCGCGGACGCCCGCTCCCTGGAAGCCACCGGTATCCGGGTCGACGCCGACACCCTCAGCGCCCAGGGATTCGGCTACGGCGTCTTCGAACTCGCCGGGCCGACGACGGGGCGCTGAGGGGCGGTGAGAGGCAGTTCCCGCCCAGGCCCACGACGTGATCGGGGAGGACGACTTGAGCTGTGCCGAGCCGTGTTCTCCCCGCAGGGGGATCAACGGCGCTCCGTCTCCTTGCGGATGGCGGGGGCGACTTCGGTGGCGAGGAGTTCGATGGAGTCGCTGACCATGTGGTGGGGCATGCCGCCGAAGTCGATCTGGCCCATGAAGCGGTCCGCGCCGAGCAGTTCGCGTTCGGTGAGGATCTTGTCGATGACTTCCTGCGGGCTGCCTGTCATCAGGGCGCCGAAGGGGCTGGAGACGGCCTCGAACTGGTCGGGGCCGACCAGCCAGCCGCGCCCGCCGGGGGTCGTGGGCCGTAGGTACTCGCGGTAGTACGGGTACAGGTCCCGGCGGGCGTCCTGGGACGTCTTGCCGACGTAGAAGTGACTGGTCAGGCCGAGGCGCAGGGTGTCGGGTTGGTGATCCGGGCGATGGTGTAGTCGAGGCCGGAGTCGGTGACGGCCGCGGTCATGCCGGTGAGCTCGGCGAGCGCGTTGGGGAACATCAGCCTGGCCATGACGGGCAGCACCTTGTGCTTCCAGTGCGGCTTGTCCCTCGGGTCGGCCAGTGAGGGGGTGGCCAGGCCGATGAAGCGGGTCACCTTCTCCTCGTTCATCGCCTGCACGATGTTCCGGGTGCCCTCGGTCAGCGGGGTGCCGGTGGCGGAGCGGCTCAGGGACGGGCCGAGGGCGCTGATCACCGCGTCGGCGCCTGCCACGGCCGCCCGTACGGCCGCCGGGTCGGACAGCTGTCCGGTGGTGACGGTCAGGTCCGGGTGGGTGAGCTGGGCGCGGGTGAGCTTGTCGGGGGTGCGGACGAGGGCGGTGACGTGGTGGCCCGCGTCCAGCAGATGCTGGACGGTGAGGCGGCCGATGCCGCCGGTCGCGCCGAGGACGGTGACGCGCATCAGGGTGGCTCCTTGCCGGTGGAGTGAGCGGGGGCTGTGTCCCGGGGCCGGTCCGCGGGTTGCGGTCCGGCCCGGGGCTGCTGGACGGCGGGGTCAGAAGGAGTAGGGGCCGAACCGGCCCCAGGCGACCAGCGCGGCCAGGATCAGCAGGACGGCGTTGAAGGCGATCGCGGAGGGTTCCTTGCGGCGGGCGTGGGTGATCGCGGCCAGGACCATGGTGACGGCGAGCCCGGTGGCGGCCAGCGGGGTGAGGACGGGGGCGATTCCCGTAGCGGCGGGGAGGATCAGGCCCAGGGCAGCTTCTCGACGAGCTTGTCCTTGGGCTGGGTGGCCTTCATGACACCGGCCATGGCGAACATGGCGGCGAGCAGGGCCTGCACGATCCACAGGAAGACGTTCACGGGGTTGGGGTTCCTTCGAGTCGGGGCGGGTCGTCCGCGGTCAGGAGAGTGCGGCCCGCCGGCAGGGCGACGGACCGCGGAAGGGGCGAGGGTCAGGAGCAGGTGACGGCGAGCTTGCCGAGCGCGCCGGAGCCGAAGGCGGCGAACGCCTCGGGGGCCTGCTCCAGCGGGTAGGTGGCGGTGACCGGGACGCGCAGCGCGCCCGAGGCGGCGTCGGCGGCGAGTGCGGTGAGGGTCTGCGCGTCGGCGTCGGCCATCACCGCGTGGGCGGTGACGTCCTGGCCCTGGACGGCGTCGGAGCCGAAACCGAGGGTGGAGGCGATCCGTCCGCCCGGACGCAGCGGCCCGCGAGCTGGGCGCCGTCGCCGGCCAGGTGCAGGACCGCGTCCACTCCGTTCGGGGCGAGGGCGCGGACCTGGGCGTCGAGGTCGCCGGTGTAGTCGACCACGTGGAGGTCGGCGTCGGTGAGGGCGGTGACGAAGTCGGCCTCGGCGCCGGGGCGGGCGGTGGCGATCACGCGGGCGCCGCGGGTGGCTGCGATCTGCACGGCGAGCGCGCCGACGCCGCCGGTGGCGCCGGAGATGAGGACCGTCTCGTCCTTGTCGGGCGCCACGGCGTTGACGCTGTCCAGCGCGGCGGTGCCGGCCAGGCCGAGCGCGCCGGCGTCCTGGACGCCAAGGCCCTCAGGGACCGGGGCCACGCCGTAGCCGGCGGGGACGGTGACGTACTGGGCCAGCGATCCGGTGCCCAGGAACGGCTTCATCACCACGCCGAAGACCGTGTCGCCGACCGCGAAGCCGTCGACACCCTCGCCGAGGGCCTCGACGGTGCCGGCGAAGTCCTTGCCGGCCACGAGGGGGAAGCGGTGCTCCATCATGCCCTGGAGGTAGCCGGCCGCGGTGGCGGCGTCGAAGCCGTTCACCGACGAGGCGGCCACCTTCACCAGCAGTTCGCCGGCCTCCGGGCGCGGGACGTCGACATCGCTCACGACAGGGACGGCGGGTACGGAGTCCAGCGTTACAGCACGCACGACGATCACCTTCAGGAGAACACGAACGTGGCGACGTATGCGGCCACCCGATGACGGACCATGAGCCGGAGCGGGGCCCGCCACGGACCGGCCAGCAACTCCAGCGCGGCCGCCACCTCGGCGGCCCGCAGGCCCTCGGGATGCGCGGGCGCCTGCCCGCCCCGCTCCAGCGCTTCTGCCACATCAGCGCTGCGGGACGTCAAAGCGGCCCGCTCGGCCCGCACGGTGGCCGCCCTCTCCCGTACGTCCTGCCAGTAGCCGCGCCCGGCCCAGCCGAGCGCGTCCTCCACCCGCGCCGCTTCCGGCGAACCCGCCGGAGCCAGGGCAGCGATCCGCTCCTTGAGCACGACAGCTCGACCGCTACGCCCCGGGTACGTCCAGCCGTCGGCCCGCAGGCACAACTCCATTTAGGAGACGAGCAGTCCGAGGTCGTCGGGCCACTGTGCGAGCCCGGACTCGTAGGCCTTCTCCGCCTCGGCATCGTGGTCGTCCTCATCCTCCGCCGCGTGTGCCAGGCCGAGCCACCGGTAGAGCACCGGATCGGGCCCAAGCTCCTCCAGGCCGGCTTCGGACAGCTTCCGGACCTGCGTGAACCCGCTCACAACGAAGAACTCCTCGCAGCGGTCCGCGCATTCGTCGTGCGTCATGCTTCCCACCCCAGTCGATCAGTACGGCCACTCCCAGCCACACAAATCCACTGGTCAAGGCAATGTCAGCGGCTGGCAGGAGTTCGTTGACCGCTACCGCTTCAGCGTCAGAACCAGTGCTGCCAGTCCGTCCACCAGCACGTGCGCATGCCGTCCTCCGGCAACATCAAGGACCGCGTTGTCAGTGGGCCTGCGTGGGACTGCGCCAAGGCCTGGCCGCCGTTGAAGGCGAACGGAAAGACGATCGCCAAGGGCGGCGTCAACAGCAAACTCCTCTCGGCCATCACGCGCAGCGACGGCTCGAAGCAGGTGACGTACAACGGTCACCCGCTCTACACGTTCGCCGACGACACAGAGGCCGGGCAGACCAACGGCCAGGGGATCGACGCCTTCGGCGCCAAGTGGTACGTGCTGGGTACCGATGGCAAGCAGATCACCAAGCAGTCGTCGTCACAGAGCGGCGGCTACCGACCAGCCCACCTGGCACAGCTGTTCGACCCTGCCATTTGTCCACACCTCCCAGGACAGTGGTGAGGACCCGCACTGTGGCGGCTGCGGGTCCTCACCCACAACCCCACGACGGCAGCACGAGCACTGCCGCAGCAGGCGGTGGCTTACGTCCCGCGGACGCGCGGGGCCGAATCAGCCCGGCAGCAGCAGTCAGAGCTCCTGGCCGGAGTGCCTGGTGCGCGATGGTGAGAGCGCGTGCTGCATCGCCACGCTTCTACCGGCGTCCGCCCTCAGCCTGATCGTCAGGCGCCCGATGTTGAGATGCGGTGGCGTTGTTTCAGGGAGTGCCGCAGCTGGTGGCTCCGCCGGGGCAGGTGACGCTGCCGTTGGACGCCATGCCCGCGATCCCCAGCACCAGGACGATGAGAGCCAGGATGATCACGGGTACGTTGTCTGCAGCCCAACTGTCTTGCTCGGGTGGAGGTTTCGGAGCGTTGGGCTGTGGGCTCACATTGTCGCGTGCGGGTTCGGCACCGGGGCCGCCATTCCCCTCTGTCACCATCGCGTCACCCGTCGTCGTTGTCTCTTTCACGATGACACGGCATCGGACCTCACACGTCAAGCCCCGCGCCGTGCGGGCTCTCCGAGCAGACGTCCATCCACGGGACGGTGAACGCCATCGGCCGCACCCCGCAGCCGGGACACGATCGGGGGCGGCCCCGGCTGCGCACGAACTCCGTCAACTCCTGCACTTGGGCGCGGCCTTGGCAGCCCGGCTGCCCGAACGCCGTCGCGGGCCCGGTGGGCGTGCCCGCGAGGGCGGGAGGCGGGTTTCGGGGCGTCACAACGATGGGCTGGTGCGCCAGCGCGCGGCCAGCCGCTTCGGCGCCGCGGTGCGTGCACTGCCGTTCATGTCTTCCCCCTCCCTTGTCCGCCATCGACCGTCCGTGCACGTGCACCCTTCACCGGCAAGGCAGGCGCCGTGTCACACGGCACCGATCTCGGCTTTTCCATGATCAGTTGCCCCCCACCTGCAACCCTGCCGAGGCCGTCGGCGCTCCCTCGTCTACCGCTTCCCTGCCTGCCCGCCGGCTGACTGCCGGGCGGGTGGGCCGGGGCCTTCATCGCGTAGGCGAGGAAGGCGAGGTCGGCAGTGGTCCGGAACCCGGTCCGGTGACCCGCTCCGGTGCTTTCGGCCGGGGCGGTGGTGGTACGCGGCATCGGTCGGCCGGCCTGTCGCCGCCGCCTTCGACAACGGTGAGCAGCCGTCGTAGCCGGACTGCAGATGGCTGAGAAGCCTCTCCAGATGGGCTGTCAGGTTCTTGTGACGCCGTAGTTCACGGATCCGCTCGATAGGCAGCTCGCGCCAGTTGCCGCCGAGAGCGCCGGCGTCCGCCCGATCTGCACGGCACTCGACGATCTTCGCTCCAGGCCGTAGGCATACCGAGACCGACGACCGTTTGCTTGCGGGAACGCCTGCCGATCTGGGCGAGCTCATCCTCAGCGCCGGCGAGACCGGCGCGTAGTCCTTCGGATTCGCCGGGCAGCAATAAGGTCGACCGAATGGCCCATTTACCGGTCGTTGGTGAACTGCGGGTCCTTCTCCTGGTTGTAGATCTCCTCACCGGATGCGTTGTAGGCATGGACGTAGGGACTCGGGCCCGCATAGTGCGAGCCGGGGTTGTCGACGGAGAGAGCCGCCGCGTAGACGAACGCGCCGCCTGCCATGACAGCCGGGTACTGCTTCGGATTATCGCCGTAGCTGATGGCGATCTTGGCAATGTCGGATGTGTAATGCCCGGCGCCCAACATGAGATATCGCCCCTTGCCGGTGGCCTCGCTAATGGAGTCGAAATACTCGATCGTACGACCGGTGCCCCACAGGCGATTGTTGATGAACGTGGGCGGGGAATCCTGACTGTTGCCCTTGTCGCCCTTCGACTGGCATTGCACGTACTGATCGGCGGAGTTGACGGCGACGACCACACCGTCCCCGTCCCGCGAGGCGATGGGAGCGCGGGCCGCGACCACCGCGTGGTAGCTCGAGGCATCCGAGCCCAGGCAGGAGGCCAGGATCTTGGCGACGGTCCCCGCGTCGATCGGGCTCGTCGTCCCACTGGTGACGGCGAACGCGTCCGGGGTGGAAGTCGTGCGAGTCGACGACGGCGCCGACCCGGCTCCGGCCGACGTGGAGCCACGCGTTGTGATCGGACTCGGTGGTGCGGCGGCGCTCGTCGGGTTTCCGGCAGGACCGGCGAGAAGCGGCTTGGCATCCCCTACCCCGCTGAAGACGGCCACGGCCGCGACGCTCACCGCCGCGACGCCGGTGGCAACACCCAGCGGCACTCCCCACCTGCGTCGCAGCGAAGCACGGTTGTCCTCTGGATCGATCTTCATCAGTAGCTCCTCTCGGGTCCGCCGGTGGTTCGGCAGATCACGATCGGAAGGAGCCGCGGGAATGCCCGGCATGTCATTCATCGTGCGACCTCTTCCGCGTTGACGGGACTCCTCGAACTGAATGACGCCGGAACCGTGGATCTGCCGACGAGGTCGGCCCCCAGCCTCCGCCGCGCCCGGTGCAGTCTGGACTTCACGGTCCCGACCGCCACCTCCAGCGTTGCCGCAGCCGCCTGCTGATCCAGGCCCGACCACACGCAGAGCTCGACGACCTCGCGTTCGTGGCGCGGCAGCCGAGCCAGCGCCCGGTGGATCTCCGACATACGACGCGCGTCGTCGACCAGGACGGCGACGCGGTCCGCGTGGTCGCCCACCGACTCGTCGTGCGAGACGAGCCGGCGCAGCAACGCCTCGGCCCGCCTCAGCCGCCGCCTGGTGTTCGACAGCAGGCGGTCGGCGATGCCCAGCAACCACGGCAGGGCCGAGTCGCGGTCCAGCACCGTCTCCGATCGCCGACGCCAGGCATGCAAGAACACGGTCGACGTGAGGTCTTCGGCCTCGGACCAGTCGGCCGTCCGCCGGAACAGGTGGTTGTAGACGGTCTTCCCGTGACGGTCGAAGATCCGACCGAACGCCTCCCGGTCGCCGTCGACGGCCCTCGCCCACAGTTCTCGATCAGATATCCCTCCGACCTGTACGGCGGGACCAGCGTCATTCAGTTCCATGCTCTATACGTGTCCGGCAACCGGCCGAAGGTTCCCGCTGAACCAGATCCGCTTTGACGGACTCGGATCCAACCGGCCAGAGCGACGCTGCCGGTTGGAGGCAGACGGCGCTGCCCCTGCTGCCGGAGGAGTGGTCGCCCGAACAGATCGTCGGGCACCTGCGTCTGCATCACGGGGACGACCCGCGGACGCAGATCACCCACGAGACGATCCACCGGACGATCCACACCACCCGCTGACAGGTGGTCCCCGCGAACTGTGCAGGCGCGTTCGAACCGGCCGCCCGATCCGGAAGAACAAGCACCACACGGTGAAAGGCCAGTGGCGTTCACAGATCACCGACGCCCGACCGATCGAGAAGCTGCTCCGGCAGTATCTGCCCAAAGGAACAAACCTGTCGACGTTCAGCCAGGACGAGCTTGACGCCATCGCGACGAAGCTCAACAACCGGCCGCGCGAGTGCCCGGGATTTCGCACATCAGCCGAGAGTGTCGCCTTGACCGGTCGAATCCAATCAACACCTGCCGCCTCACCGGCAACACCCCGAAGGGAGCCGTCACTCGTCTCTGTCACTCAACATCCGGCATTACAACGCCACTTGCTCTAATGAAGACTGAGTCACTACAGTCGCCACCCGAACCTTTGCTCGGTTGTTCACTCGCTGGGGTGACAGCAAAGGATCACCGCTCGTCGGCGTATTTCGGCAGGCGGCCGAAAGAAGAAGGAGCTCGCTTTCGTGGCGTCCCACCGTCGACCCAAGCAGCCGAGCCGCACCCGTGTGACCGTGCTCACCACAGCCGCCGCTGCCGCCGTTGCCCTCAGTGCCAACGTCGCCAATGCCGCGCCGTCCGAGAAGCCCGACAAGGACGAGGTCAAGACCAAGGTCGACAAGCTCTACCAGGAGGCCGAGCAGGCCACGGAGAAGCTCGACGGCGCCCAGGAGAAGCAGAAGGAACTGCAGAAGGAGATCAACTCCCTGCAGGACAACGTCGCCCGCGGCCAGGACGCGCTCAATCAGCTCCGCGACGGCCTCGGCTCGATGGCCAGTGCCCAGTACCGCACCGGCGGCATCGACCCCTCCGTGGCGCTCTTCCTCTCCTCGAACCCGGACGACTTCCTGGACAAGGCCTCGGCCATGGACCAGCTGACCGCTCAGCAGGCCGAGTCGCTCAAGAAGGTCCAGGAGAAGCAGCGTTCGCTCGCCCAGCAGCGCTCCGAGGCCTCCGCGAAGCTCAAGGACCTCGCCGACACCCGGACCAAACTCGCGAGCAGGAAGAAGGAAGTCCAGAGCAAGCTGGGCGCGGCGCAGAAGCTCCTGAACACGCTGACGACACAGGAGAAGGCGGCGCTGGCCACCCAGGACCAGCAGCGGGCCACCCGCGCCGACGAGCGGGTCGACCTCGGCACCACCAAGGCCGCCTCGGGACGCGCCGCCGCCGCGTTCGCCGCCGCCCAGAGCGTGATCGGATCACCGTACGCGTACGCCCACTCCGGCCCCAACACCTTCGACTGCTCGGGCCTCACCTCCTGGGCGTACGCCCAGGCCGACGTGACCATTCCGCGCACCTCGCAGGCCCAGGCCAACGCGGGCACCCGCATCTACTCGCAGAGTGATCTACAGGTCGGCGACCTGGTCATCTTCTACGGCGACCAGCATCACGTCGGCCTCTACGCCGGCAACGGCCAGGTGCTGCACGCCCCGCACACCGGCGCGTTCGTCCGCAACGAGTCGATGGCCGACATGCCCTTCCAGTTCGGCGTCCGGATCTGATCCGTGTCTCGGTCCGGGGCTGCGGTGCGGTCTTGGTTCACGGGGTTTCACCGTCCTTCCGGACCCAGATCGGACCCGGAGAAGCCCCGCCGGGGGCCTGCCCCGGCTCCAGCCGGGCGGGCTTCCGGCTGAAGCGCCGCACGAAAGCACCTCCACCGCAGACCCCTTGCGGAGCAGGGAAGCCCTACGCCTCCAGAGGTGGGACTGTGGCTGCCCGCACAGCGCCCCTACGCCGATCCACACTCCCCGAGCCGCCTCTCCAGGAACCTCCGCTCGGCCGCGTTCTCCACGAGTCCGAGGGCCTTTTCGTAGGCCTCGGCGGCCTCCGTCGTACGTCCGGCGCGGCGGAGCAGGTCCGCGCGGGTGGCGGGCAGCAGATGGTACGCGTCCAGCTCGCCCTCCGCCTCCAGCTCGGCGACCAGGGCGAGCCCGGCGTCGGGGCCTTCGGACATGCCCACGGCGACCGCGCGGTTGAGCCGGACCACGGCGGAGGGAACGAAGCGCCGGAGCTCGCCGTACAGGGCCGCGATGTCGGCCCAGTCGGTCTCCTCGGCCGTGTCGGCGGTGGTGTGACAGGCGGCGATGGCGGCCTGGATCTGGTAGGGGCCGGGGCGCCCGCGGCGAAGGGCGCTCTCCAGCAGTGCGGCGCCCTCGTCGGCCTCGGACCTGTCCCAGGCGGTACGGTCCTGGTCCTCCAGCGTGACCAGGTCGCCCGCCGCGTCGACGCGCGTGCCGCGCCGGGCGTCGTGCAGCAGCAACAGCGCGAGCAGACCGAGGACTTCGGGCTCGTCGGGCATCAGGCGGACCAGGACGCGGGCGAGCCGGATCGCCTCGGCGGAGAGGTTCGTGCGCACCAGATCGGCGCCTGCCGTGGCGGCGTACCCCTCGTTGAAGAGCAGGTAGAGCACGCCGAGGACGCCCGTGGTGCGTTCGGGCAGGAGGTGCGCGGGCGGTACGCGGTACGGGATGCCCGCGTTGCGGATCTTCCGTTTGGCGCGCACCAGCCGTTGCGCCATCGTCGCCTCGGGAACGAGGAAGGCCCGCGCGATCTCGGGCGTGGCCAGCCCGGCCAGGGTGCGCAGGGTGAGCGCCACCCGGGCCTCGATGGGCAGCGCCGGGTGGCAGCAGGTGAAGACCAGCCGCAGCCGGTCGTCACGGACTCCGCTCTCGTCGTCGAATCCCGAGCCGTCGGGACCGTACGGGCTGTACGGGTCGTACGGGCCGTACAGGTTGTACGGCTCCTCGTCGCGCGTCGACACCGCCACCTCCCGCAGCTTCTGAACACCGACCGCCTCCCTGCGCAGCACGTCCAGGGCGCGGTTGCGCGCGGCCGTGGTCAGCCAGGCGCCGGGGCGGCGCGGTACTCCGTCGCGCCGCCACCGGTCGAGCGCCTGGGCGAAGGCGTCCTGCGCGCACTCCTCGGCGAGGTCCCAGTCGCCGGTCACCCTGATCAGGGTGGCGACGACCTGGCCCCACTCCTCGCGGAACGCGGCCGCGACCGCCTCCTCGACGCCGTCGTTCACTCCCAGACCGGCCGCACCTCCACCGAACCGCCGGCCAGCGCCGCCGGATGCCGGGACGCGAGCGCGATGGCCTCGTCGAGGTCGGCGACCTCGATGATGTCGATGCCCGCGACGTACTCCTTCGACTCGACGAACGGTCCGTCGCTGAGCAGGACTTCGTCGCCCTGGACCCGGACCGTGGTGGCGTCGGAGGCCGGCCGCAGCCGGGCGCCGCCCTTCACGATGCCGCGGTCGCGCACCTCCTGGACGTACGAGGTGAACCGGGGGTCGTCGGCGATCTCCTCGGGACCGGTCTCCTCGCCGCCGACGGGAGTGCAGATGAACAGGGCGTACTTCATGACCGGAGCTCCCCGGCCCCGGGGAGGTCGGCGGCCGACGGCACCGACGTGTGCTGGTGGACGATCCGCCAGCGGTCGCCTGCCGTGCGGTAGCCCGTGGTGACGCGTGCGGTGGTGTCCAGGGTTCCGCCGTCGACGAGCGGTGCGCGCAGGCGCACCAGGGCGTGGCTGAAGGCGACGCTCTCGTCGACGCGCAGACGGAAGTCGAGCACCTCGCGCTCGGCGGGTCCGGCGAGCGTCGAGAGCCACAGTTCCTCCGCCTTGCGCAGGGCGTCGACGCCGCTCTGTTCCCGGCCGCCCACGGAGTGGAAGACCTCCACGTCGGGGGCGTAGCAGGCCATCGCGCGGTCGACGTCACGTTCGCGGGCGGCCTCGGTGAGCTCCGCGTCGAGGCGGCGGATCTGCCCCTCGGCGTCCTCGTCGTCCCAGAACGCGCGGACCTCCATGGCGCCGATGGTGGCGACCGGGTGCTTCGCGGCGGCCTCGACCGCCTCCTCCATGTCGGCGCAGTCGAGGATGTCGAAACCGGCGACGTACTCCTTCGTCTCGGCGAACGGCCCGTCGGTGCGCAGCACTTCGCCGTCGCGCACCCGGACGGTGACCGCCTCGGCGGGCAGCCGGAGCCGGTGCCCGTGCAGCCGTACGCCGCGCTCGACACCCAGCTCCTCGACCCAGGGTTCGACGGGCGCCATACCGGAGGCGTCAGCGGTGTCGTCGCCGCAGACCAGCAGCATGTACTTCATGGTTCCTCCCGGTGCTCATGAGCTTCCTACACCCCACCGACGAACGGCACCCCGGCGAATCGACAGGCGACGCCGATTTTCCGCCCGCGGGCGGCGTCAGAGACGCGAGGCCCCCGGCCGCACGGGAAGGGCCCGGACGCTGTTGCCCACGAAGCTGGCGTGCCGGCCGAGCTCCGCCTCGGACACGGCGAGGTCGAGGTCGGGGAAGCGGGTGAACAGCCGCTCCAGGGCGATGGTCGCCTCCGTCCGGGCGAGCGGGGCGCCGAGGCAGTAGTGGGCGCCGTGCCCGAGGGAGAGGTGGCGGACGGCGCCCGGCCGTCCGGGGCGGGTGACGTCGAAGAGGTCGGCGTCCGGTCCGTGCGCGGCCCGGTCGCGGCCCGCGGCCGAGTAGCCGGCGAGGACGGGCGTGCCCCGGGGAATGACGGTCCCGTCGACGGTCAGGTCCCGCACCGGGTAGCGGAACGGGAAGTAGCTCACGGGCGCGTCCCAGCGCAGGGTCTCCTCGACGACGTCCGCCCAGCTCGACTCGCCCTTCTGGACCGCCTCCAGCTGGTCCCGGTGCCCGCACAACGCCCGTACGGCGTTGGTGATCAGGTTCAGTGTGGTCTCGTGCCCGGCGATGATCATGAGCACCAGGGTGCCGATGAGTTCCTGCTGGCTGAGCCGGTCGCCCTCCTCGTCGCGGGCGGCGATCAGCGCGCTGGTGAGGTCGTCGCCGGGGTTCTCCGCGCGTGCGGCCGCGACGGCGCCGAGCACGGCCACCAGTTCGCGGTTCGCGGCGACGGCCCGCTCCGGGCCGATGTCGGTGGCGACGACCTGGTTCGACAGATGGTGGAGCCGGTCGAGGTACTCGGCGTCGACACCGAGGAGTTCGCCGATGACGCCCATCGGCAGCGGGAGCGCGAAGTGCCGGCGCAGGTCGGCCACTCCCCCGCCCTCCTGTGCCGCCGCGTGCAGGCCGTCGAGCAGTCCGGAGGTCAACTCCTCGATACGGGGGCGCAGTTGCTCGACCCGTCGCATGGTGAAGGCCTTGCTGACGAGGGATCGCAGCCGCCGGTGGTCGTCACCGTCGGCGGTCGTCATCCCCTGCACGGTGGCGAAGGTGAGCAGTGGCCAGCCGGCGGCGACCCTCCCCTCGCTCAGGGCCGTGAAGTGCTGGGCCCCCTTGGCGACTTCGGGGTGCGCGAGGAATTCCTTCAGCGCCTCGTGCCCGAGCACCACCGCGCCTTCCACCGCGCCGGGCAGTACCACCGTCGCGACGGCGCCCCGCGCGAGCAGCCGCTCGTTGTCGGCGTGCGGACAGCCGCCCGCGGGGTCCATGCGGTGCGGCGTGACGGGCGAGGTGTCCACCGTGTTCTCCTTGCTGCTGGGCCGAGTTGACGGTCGTACGACACCATCGGGCGCCCTACGAGCATCGATTGTGTCTGCTCGGAGCAGCGTGCGCAGCAGCTCGGCGAACGGCTGTCGCCGGATGTTCCCGGACGCCGGCGCCGACGTCATGTCCTCTTGGCACTGGGCGCCGTGAGGGAGTGTCAGCTGTCGAGGTCGTCGGCGAAGTGCCGGAATCCGTGCCGGTCCCGGTGCATGCCCCACAGCGTCTCCGCGAGCGCGTCCGGGTCCTTCCGCGGGTGTCCGGGGATGATCGCGCCGGGAATGACGAGCTGCCCGACGTGGATGCCGTCGCCTGCGAGGGTGTCGTGCAGCAGATGGCCGTACGCGCTCTCGGCGGCGAACGCGATCGAGGTGCCCGCCCGGTCGGCGTGCGGGATCACCGCGCTGCCGCCGTTGACGAGGAGGACCGTGCCACGGCCGAGCGAGCGCATCCCGGGGAGCACCTGGCGCACGGCGGCGACCGGCCCGTAGACGGAGAGCTCGATCGGACCGACGAGGTCGTCGGGGGTGGTCTCCAAGACCGGCCGCATGAAGTCCGGGTGCGGGACCGGGCTGTACTGGAGCACCTCGATCGGGCTCAGGGCACCGGACACGGCGTCCAGAGCCGCCGAGAGGGATTTCGGGTCGCGGACGTCGGCGGCGAATCCGCGTGCCGTGACTCCCGCGTCGGCGAGTTCGGCGGCGAGACCGTCCACCCGTTCCTGACGGCGCGACACGAGCGCGACGTCGAAGCCCTCGCGGCCGAAGCGCCGGGCGACGGCGGAGCCGAGGCCGGGGCCCGCTCCGATGATGGCGATCGTGGTCATGGTCCTCACCTCGGTGATCCGATCGGGCCGAAGGAACCGGCGAGCTGCTCGAAGGCACTCCGTTCAGGGTAGGGGCGCCGACAGGGAACCGATACCGCACGGCCGGAACGCGGGTACCGCGCACCCGCGGCACGGGTACCGCGCACATGGCGTGGTCCCGCCGGCGCGAATGGCCCGGACGACTCGGCGTACGACTCGCCCGTACGCCTTGGCTGTCATCCCGTCCGAGCCGCGCGCAGCCGCGCGACCTGCGCGTCCACCCGTTCCGACGGGCCCGCCGCGGGAGACGCCGCCAAGACGTTCCCGGGACCGGGACGCGGATCACAGCCGAAGCGGCCCCATCGGTGGTACTCTCGCATCAGCACTCGTGTACGCCTCTTCGTTCAGGCGCCGGTGCCAGTTCCTTTATCCCGCTGTCACGCCGTCGTTTCCGACCGGCGGACCAGCTTCTCGGCACCACCTCCCGAGTACGGCCAGGGATCGCTCCCGTCGTACCCGAGGTGATGTTCCCGCCGCACCGAGGCGCGCCCCGCGCCCCCCTTCGCGGCCCCTCCCCCTTCCTTGCGCATGTCACACGCGTTCCCGTCCGTGAAAGGACATCCCATGACCACCACACTCGAACACCCCCCTGTACAGCAGCGGCCCGGGGCCCAGGTCGCCACCGGTGTCCTCGACATCGACGGCAGCGGGAAGGGGCACCTGCGCTCCGCGAACTGCCTGCCCTCGCCCACCGACCTCCAGGTCTCCCCCGCGCTGATCCGCCGTCACGGACTGCGCAAGGGCGACACCGTGGAAGGCGCCCGCGGCGGGCCCCGGACCCTCACCGAGGTCGAGCGGATCAACGGCCGTACGCCCGAAGAGCTGCGCCGCCGCCCGCACTTCGGCGACCTCACCCCGCTGCACCCGCGTGACCGGCTCCGGCTGGAGCACCCGGCGAGCGGACTGGCCGGACGCGTCGTCGACCTGGTCTCGCCGGTCGGCAAGGGCCAGCGCGGCCTGATCGTCGCCCCGCCCAAGACCGGCAAGACGGTGCTGCTCCAGCAGATCGCCGCCGCCGTGGCCGGCAACCACCCGGAATGCCATCTGATGGTGGTGCTGCTCGACGAGCGGCCCGAGGAGGTCACCGACATGCGGCGCTCCGTACGCGGCGAGGTCTACGCCTCCACGTTCGACCAGACGCCGAAGCAGCACATCGCGCTCGCCGAGCTCGTCATCGAGCGGGCCAAGCGGCTCGTCGAAGCGGGCCAGGACGTGGTGATCCTGCTCGACTCGCTCACCCGGCTGTGCCGGGCGCACAACAACGCGGCCGCCGCCGGCGGGCGCACCCTCAGCGGCGGTGTCGACGCCGCCGCGCTCCAGGGGCCCAAGCGGCTGTTCGGCGCGGCGCGCCTCGCCGAGGAGGGCGGCTCGCTCACCATCCTCGCCACCGCCCTGGTGGAGACCGGTTCCCGCGCCGACGACTTCTTCTTCGAGGAGCTCAAGGGCACCGGCAACATGGAGCTCCGGCTCGACCGGAGCCTGGCCGACCGGCGGGTCTTCCCCGCGGTCGACATCACCCCCTCCGGCACCCGCCGCGAGGAACTCCTGCTGTCCACACCCGAGTTGGCCGCCGTACGAGGACTGCGCCGTGCCCTGCGGACGCGCGACGGGCAGGCCAACCTGGAAACCCTCCTGGAGCGGCTGCGCGCCACCCCGGACAACGCCGACTTCCTGCGCCGGATTCAGCCCACCCTGCCCTCCTGACCCCCCGCGCCTGCGGCATCCGGGTGCTCGACGCCGCCACTCGGCCCGGCCACCCCGGCGTGTCGCGAGTCCGTTCCTACGTTTGCGGTATGACCATCGGATTCTCGTTCCGGGCCGCCGCTTCTCGCTCCGCGGTCACGCGTGCCGCCCTCTCCTGCTCCGCCGTCTGCGTGGCCGGTGTGCTGGCCCTCGCGCAGAGCCCGGCCGCCGCACTCACCGAGGCGGACCCCGGGGCGCCGCAGCCCGCCGCGTCGCCACCCTCGTCGCTCTATCGACCAGGGACACAGGTACGGCCCCGGGCCGGGGCGCCCGAAGTCCCCGAGGACATCTCCGCACTGTCATGGGTGGTGGCCGACGCCGGCACCGGCGACGTGCTCGCCGCACACAACGCCCACCGCGGACTGCCGCCCGCCAGCACCCTCAAGACCCTGTTCGCCCTCACCGTCCTGCCGACCCTGCCCGGCACCCTCCGGCACACCGTCAAGGAGCAGGAGCTGGAGGGCATCGGCGCAGGCAGCAGCATGGTCGGCGTGGCCGAGGGAATCACCTACCGCGTGGCGGACCTGTGGCGCGGTGTCTTCCTCAACTCCGGCAGCGACGCCGTGCACGTGCTCGCCTCGATGAACGGCGGCTGGACGAGCACCGCCGTCCAGATGCAGGCCAAGGCCCGCTCCCTCGGCGCCCGCGACACCCACGTCGTCTCGCCCGACGGATACGACACGCCAGGTCAGGTCTCGTCGGCGTACGACCTGGCGGTGTTCGGGCGGGCCGGACTGCGCAACCCGGACTTCGCGCGGTACTGCTCCACCGCCGAGGCGATGTTCCCCGGCGAGGGCGGCTCCACGTACGGGATCCAGAACACCAACCGGCTGCTCACCGGCGCGAACGGGGTCGAACCGTACCCGGGTCTGATCGGTGTCAAGAACGGCTACACCACCAACGCGGGCAACACCCTTGTCGCCGCAGCCAAGCACGGCACGCGCACCCTCGTCGTCACGGTGATGAACCCTCAGGCGGGCGGCGGGCTGACCGTGTACGACGAGGCGCGCTCACTGCTCGACTGGGGCTTCGACGCGGACGGCCGTGTCGATCCGGTGGGGACGCTGCTCGACACCCGTGCCGTACCGGCGGCCGGTCCCTCCGCACCGGCCAGGCCCGCCGCCCGGCCCGGTAGCGCGGCACCGCCCGTGGCCACCTCCCGGCCCGTGACCGGCGCACCGGCCGTGACCGCCGCCTCCCCGGACGACGCGGGGCTCGGCTGGTCCGACGCGGCCGAGATCGCGGGCGCCGCCGCGCTGGGCGCCGCGGGCGTCGCTCTCGCCCTGCGGGTCAAGGCGGGCCGGACCAGGCGTGGCTGACCGACGGGCAGCCACAGCAGCAGCCCGAGCGTGATCCACGTATAGGTGTTGCTGCCGAGGAAACCCCCGAGGCCCGAGGCGTCGTCGAACCACAGCCACACCACGCTGCTGCACAGCACCGCGTACAGGGCCGCCGCGACCCGCAGCCGGCGCCGGTGCAGCAGCACGGCGAAGGACGGAAGCAGCCAGACGAGGTGGTGCACCCAGGTGATCGGGCTGACGAGACAGGCGGCGAGCCCGGTGAGGGCGAAAGCCGCGGTCCAGTCCTCGTCGGCCAGGGCACGCGAGGTCCGCCACACCCAGACGCACAGGACCAGCAGGGCCAGGGTCGCCCACAGGGCCCTGCTCGGTTCCTCCGGCGCCACGAGCCGGGCCAGCACACCCTGCAACGACTGGTTGGAGACGTAGGCCAGGCGCCCGATGCGACTCGTGTCCCACAACGCGTCGGTCCAGTAGAAACGCGAGGCGTCCGGCGCCACCCAGGCCGCCAGCGCGGTGGCCGCCACGGCGACGGCCGTGGCGACACCGGCGGCGCGCCAGCGACGGCCGAGCAGCAGCAGCGCGATGAAGAGGGCCGGGGTGAGCTTGATCGCCGCGGCGAGGCCGATGCCGACGCCCGCCCGGCGGCCCCGCCCGCTCGACAGCAGCCAGGCGTCGCTCAGCACCAGGGCGAGCAGCACCAGGTTGACCTGGCCGAAGCTGAAGGTGTCGCGGACCGGTTCGAGCGGCGCCAGCAGACAGGCCGTCAGGGCGAAGCCGAACCACCCGTAGCGGCGCAGCGCGGGGCCGACCAGGATGCCCACCACGGAGGCCAGGGCGGCGAGGTTGAGCAGCAGTCCGACGGCGATCGCCGTACCCAGCCCGACCAGCGCCATCGGCAGCATGCCGACGGCCGCGAACGGCGGATAGGTGAAGCCGTACGTCGTTCCCGGCACCCGGTAGTCGTAGATGCTGCCGCCGTGATGGACCCAGCTGTCGACCGCCCCGTAGTACACGCGCAGGTCGAACCAGTCGCGCAGCAGCGGCACGGTGGCCGTGAACACGCCGACGACGACGGCCAGTCCGAGGACGAGGCAGAGCCGTCGGCGGTCGGTGCTCAGCAGTGCCGCCATGCCGCTGAGGCCCTGCCTGCCGCTCGGCACCTTCACTCCCGTCGTCTCCCTCGTCGCGCTCGTCCCGCTCATCTCCGTTGTCCCGCTCGGGCCCGTCCCGCTCTTCGTGCCCCCCGTCATGCCGTTCGCTCCAGTCCCGGCGCCGGCGGCTGCGCCGCCTGGTGGGCCTGCCAGAGGACGACGAGGGCGAGCACCCCGCCGGAGACGGCGAGGGTCACCTGCCCGGCGTCCGCGGGCGACCCGCTCGGCAGGACCGCGAGCGCGAGCACCGCGCTGGCCGCGGCGACCCGGCTCCGCACCGAACCGGTGGGGGCCGCCGCCGCGATGAGGAACAGGCCCCACAGCGCGTACCAGGGGCGGATGGCCGGCCCGAACACCGCCACGGCGGCCAGACTCAGGCCGAGCGCGTAGACCGGGTGCGGGCGCAGCCGCAGCCATATGAAGAGCAGCAGGCCGACCGTCGCCACGAGTCCGGCGGCGTGCCAGGCGGGCATCGCGAACGGCGCGAGTCCGCTGCCGAGCTTCTGGAGCAGAGCGCCGGTGGCGCGCCCGAGGACGCTGGTGGGTGACCAGTTGTGCGGCGAGACAGGGGTCTTCAGCGCGGCTATCCAGCCGTAGCCCGTACCGGCCACCGCCGTCGCGGCGACCGTCGTGGCGACCGCGACCACCACGGTCGTCACGGTGGCCCGCGCGATCCCCATGCGCCCCTGTCCGCGCCCGCGCAGCGCGATCACCGCCACCAGGCCGAGCGCGGCGGGTGCCTTGACGAGCGCGGCGAGGGTGACCAGGACGATGCCGACGACGGGCCATCGGCCGCGCGCGGCCACCAGGCCGACACCGAGCAGACCGAGCATGATGGCGTCGTTGTGCGCACCGGCCACCAGGTGCAGCAGGACCAGGGGGTTGAGCGCGCCCAGCCACAGGGCGGCGGCCGGATCGGCGCCGCTGTGCCGGGCGAGGCGGGGCAGGGCCGCCGCCATCAGGGCGACGCCGAGCAGGGCGACCACGCGCATTCCGAAGAGTCCGGCGGGTATCTCCCCGCGGGTCAGCGCCGACAGGCCGCGGGCGACGGCGAGGAAGACCGGGCCGTACGGAGTCGCCGTCTGCTGCCACACGGGCGCCACCTCGTCGGCGAGCGGACCGCCGAGCTGCGCGGGTCCGTTCGCGTACACGTCGATGTGGGCGTCGACCATGGCGCCCTGCGCGAGATAGCTGTAGACGTCCCGGCTGAACAGCGGTGGCGCGAGCAGCAGCGGCGCCGCCCAGGTGGCCAGAACGAGCAGCAGGGAACGCGGAGTCGGCGGTTCTGGCCCTCGTACGACGGTACCCAGCAGCGCCCACGCGGCTATCAGCAGCACGACGCCGAAGTACACCCCGACCAGGCCCAGTACGGCCCGCCCCGACTCGGGGGCGAGGAGGTCGCGCGCGGGCAGGGCCCCCGCGGTCTCGCCGCCCAGCGCGAGGAAGGCTGTACCGGCCAGGCCCAGAGCCTGGCAGCGGCGGAGATCGACGGGGAAAGCCATGGCCAACACTCAGCAAGCGTGTCAACGCCGGGTGGCCGGAAGGCGACGCGGCGCTCTCCTGGCGGGGTCCGGCGCGTGACCTCCGTGTGGTGAACACGAAATCCGGGGTTCCGGGTCGGCCGCGATGGCCGCACTACCGGCACGGGCCGGCCGGAGCACCTAGAAAACCGACACTCCGGTCAGGGTCGTGAAGCGGTCCAGGGCGGCCACGCCCGCCACCGAGTTGCCGCGTTCGTCGAGCCCCGGGCTCCACACGCACAGGGTGCAGCGGCCCGGCACCACGGCGATGATGCCGCCGCCGACCCCGCTCTTGCCCGGAAGCCCGACCCGGTAGGCGAAATCACCGGCGGCGTCGTACGTCCCGCAGGTCAGCATGATCGCGTTGATCTGTTTGGCCTGGCTCTGGGCGAGCAGCCTGCTGCCGTCGGCACGGATGCCGTGCCGGGCCAGGAACCCGGTGGCGAGGGCCAGATCGGCGCAGGACGCGGCGATCGAGCACTGCAGGAAGTACTGCTCCAGCAGGACCGGCACCGGGTTGTCGATGTTGCCGTACGACGCCATGAAGTGGCCGAGTGCCGCGTTGCGGTCGCCGTTCGCGGTCTCGGAGGCGGCGATGCCCTTGTCGAAGGCGAGCTCCGCGTTGCCGCTCTCGGCCCGCAGGAACTCCAGCAGGGTTCCGGCCGCGTCGCCGGTCCTGGTCTGCAGCCGGTCGGTGACGACGAGGGCGCCCGCGTTGATGAACGGGTTGCGCGGGATGCCGTTCTCGTATTCCAGCTGGACCAGGGAGTTGAACGGGTTGCCGGAGGGTTCCCGCCCGACGTGCTCCCACAGCGCGTCGCCCTCGCGGGCCAGGTCGAGGGCGAGCGTGAAGACCTTGGTGATGGACTGGGTGGAGAACGGCTGCCGCCAGTCCCCCACGCCGTACACCGTGCCGTCGAGCTCCGCGACGGCCATGCCGAAGCGACGTGGATCGCAGGCGGCCAGCGCCGGGATGTAGTCGGCGGGCCGGCCGCGTCCCGGCGTCTGCGCGATCTCGGTGGCGATGCGCTCCAGGACCGGCTGGAAGGTCAGGGAGGACGGATACGACGAATTCGCGGGCATGATCGCCATTGTGCCGCCCGCCCGGTCCCGCGGCTCCTCGGTCCGGACGCCCCCGGGGCTCTCTCCCTCTGCGCCCGGACCCTCGTACCGGCACTCGTACCGAACGGCTTTCCCAACGACCGCCGTCCCCGGTTCGGCCGCCGTCCCCGGTTCCGGCCGGCCCCGGTGCCGCAGTGGGGCACCAGGCCGATCGGGCGCCAACAGGCCACTCTCCAGCACGAGTTGGGCGCCCCCGCGGCCAGTGTCGCGAAGGCTCCAGTAGTACGTCAGCCGTACGCGGGCCGGGCGAGCGCGTCGAGGGCGGGAACGGGCCGGATGCGGCCGACCACCGCGCCACCGCCGAGGAGGGGCGCGCCCGCGAACTCGGCGAGGGCGGCCGGGTCGACCCCGGCCCGTGCCAGGGCCGCGGCGGCCACCGGGACACGCGCCCGGTCGGCGCCGTCGGCGATCTTCACGGCGACGGCCCGGCCGTCGGGCAGCGCCGCGACCTGCACACCCTCGAAGCCGTCCTTGGCGAGCAGCCCCGGCACGGCCCGCATCAGCGCGGCGACGTCACGCCCCGACCCGGAGGCCATCTCGGCGTGCTCGCGCATCGCGTCGGCCACCCGGGCCTCGGGGGTGCCCGGCGCGGCGGTGGCGATCCGGACGGCGGCGCGGGCGAGGCCGTGCAGCGAGACGGCGAACAGGGGCGCGCCGCAGCCGTCGACGGTGACCTGGGCGACGGTCTGTCCGGTGAGGTCCTCGACGGTGGCGGCGATCGCCCGCTGGAGCGGGTGGGCCGGGTCGAGGTAGTCGTCGAGCGACCAGTCGTTGAGGCGGGCGGTGTACAGCATGGCCGCGTGTTTGCCGGAGCAGTTCTGGGCGAGCCGGGAGGGCAGCCGGCCGTCGCGTATCCAGGCCTCCCGGACCACCGGGCCGAAGGGCAGGTCGGGGATGTTGCGCAGCCGCTGCTCGGACAGCCCGGCCGTCTCCAGGACGCGCCGGGTGCCGGCGAGATGCCGTTCCTCGCCGGAGTGGCTGGCCGCGGTGAGCGCGAGCAGTTCGCCGTCCAGCGGGAGCCCGGCGCGCAGCATCGCCACGGCCTGTACGGGCTTGAGTGCCGAGCGCGGGTAGAAGGCCGCCTCGATGTCGCCGATCCGCAGTTCCACGTCCCCGTCGGCGTCCAGGACGACGACCGAGCCGTAGTGGATGCCCTCGATCACACCGCCGCGTATCAGGTGGGCGACGGGCGCGTGCAGGGGTTCGCGGATCGCGGGGGCCGCGGCGAGCGGACCGCCGTACGTCAGGGTCGGGTTCACGCGTCGGGTCCGCCTTTCGTGGAGGTGTGCGTGCGGTCGGGGCGCACGATGGAGGTGAGTGCGGTGTCCACCCGGTCGAGATGGTGGGCCATCGCCTCGACGGCGTCGTGTTCACTGCCGTCGACCAGCGCTTCGACGATCGCCCGGTGTTCTCTGTTCGACTGCTCGCGACGGCCGCCGAGATCGTTCAGGAAGGCCGACTGACGGGCCAGCGCGTCCCGGATCTCCTCGATGACGCGGCGGAAGACCGGGTTCTGCGAGGCCTCCGCGATGGCGATGTGGAAGATCGTGTCCATGGCGACCCAGGCCGTGGTGTCGGTCTCCCGCTCCATCCGGTCGAGCAGATGGTCGAGGTGGTCGAGGTTCTCCGGGGTGCGGCGCACGGCCGCGTAGCCGGCGACGGGGATCTCGACATGGCGCCGTACTTCGAGCAGGTCGCCGGCCGCGTAGTCGCCGAAGGTGGGGTCCTGGACCGCGTCGGCGACCACGAAGGTGCCCTTGCCGGTGCGGGAGACGGTCAGGCCCATCACCTGGAGGGCCCGGAGCGCCTCGCGCAGCACCGGGCGGCTGACTTCCAGGCGGCGGCAGAGCTCGGCCTCGGAGGGGAGCTTGTCGCCGACGGCGTGGTCGCCTCGCTCGATGGCGTCGCGGAGGTGGGTGAGCACCGCTTCCATGGCGCTGACTCGCCGCGGCATCTCCCCACCTGTCTGGCTGTCTGACAGGTTCACGGAGGCGATCCTCCGGATGGCCGGAGGAGATGTCAAGCGGGGCGTGGGGAACGACACAGGGGGCGCGAAGCCTGGAAATCGGCTTCGCGCCCCCTGTGAGCGGCGTATTCAAGTCCTGGGGCCGGTTCGCACCGGCGCCCCGGGCGGTGTCAGCTGTCGATGACGCCCGCGCCCAGCAGCCCGAAGAGCAGCACGCCGATGATGATGCGGTAGATCACGAAGGCGTTGAAGGAGTGCTTGGCGACGAACTTCAGCAGCCAGGCGATCGAGGCGTAGGCGACGACGAACGACACGACGGTGCCGACGATCAGCGGAGCGGCGCCCACTCCGGTGCCCAGCGCGTCCTTCAGCTCGTACAGGCCCGCGCCGGTGAGGGCCGGGATGCCGAGGAAGAAAGAGAGCCGGGTGGCGGCGACGCGGTCCAGGTCGAGGATGAGGCCCGTCGACATGGTGGCGCCGGAGCGCGAGAAGCCGGGGAAGAGCAGGGCGAGGATCTGGGAGCTGCCGACCAGCATCGCGTCCTTGAACGAGACGTCGTCCTCACCGCGCTTGTGGCGGCCCATCTGGTCGGCCGCCCACATCACGGCACTGCCCGCGATCAACGAGCCCGCGACCACCCACAGGGAGGCCAGCGGACCCTCGATGAGCGGCTTGGCCGCGAGACCCACGGCCACGATCGGGATCGTCGCGTAGATGACCCACCAGGCGAACTTGTAGTCGTGGTTGTGCCGCTCGTCCTTGTTGCGCAGCCCGCGTCCCCAGGCGGAGACGATCCGCACGATGTCCTTGAAGAAGTACACGAGCACGGCGGCGATCGCGCCGACCTGGATGACCGCGGAGAAGCCGACGACGGCGTCGTCGTCGACGGGGATGTTCATCAGTCCCTCGGTGATCTTGAGGTGACCGGTCGAGGAGACGGGAAGGAATTCGGTCACCCCCTCGACGACTCCGAGGACGACGGCCTGACCGACGTTGATGACGCTCATGGGATCCAGTTCTGAGGAGTTGGTCGACAGTGCTGTAGACGGTGCAGGAGACAGTGTTACCTATGCGCGCGGACGCCCGTCACCTACGTCCACAAAGCTTGCGCAACCGAGACCCCGGCGAACGCCGCGCCGAGGCCCGCCGTCACGCTCACGATCACGTTGGCGGCAGCGTAGAACCCCGCACCGGTCTCGGTGAGCCGCAGGGTCTCGTACGAGAACGTCGAGTACGTGGTCAGCGCCCCGCACAGACCGGTCCCGATCAGCAGTTGCAGGTGTTCGGACACTTGCCCGGCCGAGGCGGCGCCGGTCAGCAGACCGAGAACCAGGCACCCTGTCACGTTCACGACGAGGGTGCCCCAGGGGAAGACCGTATCGTGCTTCAGCTGTACCGCCCGGTCGGTCAGGTAGCGCAGGGGTGCGCCGACCGCGGCGCCGATGATCACCAGCAGCCAGTTCACGACGACTTCTCACCCTTCCCTGGCAGGTCGCCGCCGGTATCACCGGAGATGTCCCCAGGGGTGCCGCCCCGTCCCGCGTAGCGGATGACCTCGCAGTGGTCGAGGACCACCAGGCCCTCGGTGACGAGTTCGTCGAGCTGCGGCAGGAAGGCCCGTACGCGCTCCTCGGTGTCCACGACGATCACGGCCACCGGAAGGTCCTCGCTGAGTGAGAGCAGCCGCGAGGTGTGGATGAGGGAGGAGGCGCCGAAACCCTCGATGCCCCGGAAGACGCTGGCGCCCGCGAGGCCCGCCGCGTGGGCGCGGTGCACGATCTCCGCGTAGAGCGGCTTGTGGTGCCAGGTGTCGTTCTCGCCGATGAAGACCGTCAGCCGCAGGGCGCTGCCCGTCAGTCGTGTCATCGTCGCCTCCGTGCCAGGGCGCGGCGGGCCGTCGTGACCCCGAGCCACACCGCCGCGAGTGCCGCGCACAGGGTCGCGGCGAGATAGCCGAGCCCGGTGCCCGGGTGGCCCGTGCCGATCAGTTTCCGGATCTCGACGGCGTACGTCGAGAAGGTGGTGAAGCCGCCGAGGACACCGGTGCCGAAGAAGGGGCGCGCGAGGCGGTGCGCCGTCCACGCGTCGGTGATCAGCACCATGAAGACGCCGATCACGAAGCAGCCCACGACATTGATCGTGAACGTGGTCCAGGGAAAGGCGCCGTCCGGTGTGGGCCACAGCCGCGCAGCTCCGTACCGGGCCGTGGCGCCGATGGCACCGCCGAGGGCGACCACCGCGACGACCGGGCCCTGGCCGTGCCAGGGGGACGGCGCGTGCGCGGGCGCGCGCACGGGGGCGCCGGATTCGCCGACGCGCTCGGGCTGCGGGACTGTCATGTGACGGGTGCTCCTACTCGCCGGGCCGGTGCGGGCACACGGACTCGCAAGCAGGGACCGTTGGCGGCTTCCGTGCCGCGGTTCGGGTACGGCGGGCCCCACCGCCGCGCCGCGACGCAAGATCGCGACCGGTGAACAGGGTAACGCCGGGGGCGCGGGCCGCGCACACCCGGCCCGTCCCCCCGAAGGGCCTCGCGCGGCGGCTCAGTCGGTGGCGCCGGGCGGATCACAGACCGCGAGGCCCCGCTCCCAGATGCTTCCGAGGATCAGCCGGCCGTCGGCCTCGCAGGCGCTGGTGACCATGCGGAACCGCGCACGGCGGCTTTCCAGGTGATGCACGACACCGCCCGCGTCGTCGACCGCGAGGACGCCGGTGGTACCGGGCGGACGGAAGGGAGCACGCACGGCGAGCCGGGCCGCGGTGCGCCGAACGGCCGGGCCCCGGCCGTGCAGGAATTCCAGGGCGCCGACGCGGGGTCCCGCCAGTGCCACCCAGATCGGACCTTCGGGAGCGCGCCAGAGGTTGTCCGGCTGGCCCGGGAGGTCGTCGACGAAGGTCTCGGCGTGGCCCGCCCGCGGTCCGGTGAGCCAGTAGCGGACCAGGCGCCACGCGCCGGTCTCCGCGACGACGAGGAAGGACTCGTCGGCCGAGGAGGCGAGGCCGTTGGCGAACTGCAGTCCCTCCAGGAGTACTTCTGGTTCCTTCTCCCCCGGCGCGAGGCGCAGCAGGCAGCCGGATCCGGTGTGTTCGACGAGATCGCCGATCCACTGCTTCAGGGGGTAACTCCGGCTGGAGACGGTGAAGTACACCGTGCCGTCCGAGAGGGCTACGACATTGCTGCAGAAGCGCAGCGGCACACCGGCGACCCGGTCGGCGAGGACGCGGACGACTCCGTCCTCCAGCCCGATCCGCAGCAGTCCGCGTTCGGCGTCGCACACCAACAGCGCGTTGTCCGGGAGGAGTTCGAGGCCCAGTGGGCGCCCGCCCGTCTCGGCGACGACGCGGACGCCGGTGCGGTCGGGGTCGCCGAGCCCGTCGACGCGGAGGATGCGGCCGTCCTCCAGACCGGTCAGCACCCCGCCCCGGGAGTCGGCCACCACGTCCTCGGGGCCGCGACCGCCGAGCGGCACGACATACCGGGGTGCGAGTGCGGTGGGTCCCGCCGTCGCGGACCGTTGTCCCACGTGTCTACCAGCCCTTCTCGAAGTAATGGGTGACCTCGGCGATGCGGTACTCGTCGCGGCGATAGTAGGTCCGCCGGCCCACCTTCTTGGCGCGCAGCAGTCCGACGCCGGTCAGGAGGTCGAGGTGGGTGCGCGCCACGGCCCGGCTCACGCCGAGTTTGACGGCGAGGGCCTCGGGGCTGACGCCGTCCTCGACGAGGTCGCCGCGGCGCTGCGGCGGGAAGTGCGCCGCGGGGTTCCGCAGCCACTCCAGGATGTCCATCCGTTGCCCGTTGGCGGGCCCCTTCAGCATCTCGTCCCCCTCCGTCGCGACGGTCTCCCGCTACTGTCCCGCAGCCTGGGGTGGCACGCACGGCCTTCCACGACCCTGGCCTGAGCCCAACGGCCCGAAAGGGCACGGGGCCCGGCCGCACCGGCGGCCGGGCCCCTCCGCGCTCAGCGGTGGCTGAACAGGGACATGGCCGGAAGCGCCTTGTCGTCGAAGCCGAACAGGGCCTGGTTCTCCCATCCGTTGCCTGAGGTCGGGTCGGTCGGGTCCCAGCCGTTGCCGGTGACCGCCGTCCAGGTGGCCTCCCAGTAGAAGACGCCGAGACCGCGGCCGTTCGGCACGGCCTCCACGATGTTCATGACGTCCCGGAGCCAGTTGGACTGCCCGGTGGTCGTGGCCGCGTAGCCGGAGACCAGTTCGGCGGTCGTGTCGATCTGGTTGGTGAGCGCGTCGTCACTGTCCAGACGGAAGGGGTAGGCCGTCTCGGCGACGAAGACCGGCTTGCTGTAGCGGGCGGCCGCGTCGTCCAGGGTGGTCTGGAAGTCGTAGAGCGAGCCGTGCCAGTAGCCGTAGTAGGACAGGCCGATGGCGTCGAACTTCACGCCGTTGGCGAGGGCGGTGTCGAACCACCAGCGGGTGCCGGTGAGGTCTCCGCCCTTGGCGAGGTGCAGGGCGACGACGGTGGAGGAGCTGACCGCCTTGGCGGCGTCGTAGCCGGAGTTGAGCAGTCCGGCGAGCTGGGCGAAGTTGTCCGTGGAGCCCTCGGACCAGAGCATGCCGCCGTTGATCTCGTTGCCGATCTGCACCATGTCGGCCGTGGTGCCCTGCGCCTTCAGGGCGTTGAGAACGTCGTACGTGTGGTTGTAGACGTCCGTCTTGAGCTGGCTGTACGTGTGTCCGGCCCAGGCTGCCGGCTTGGTCTGGGTGCCGGGGTCGGCCCAGGTGTCCGAGTAGTGGAAGTCGATCAGGAGCTTCATGCCCTGCGCCTTGATGCGCTTGGCCATCGCGAGGACGCGGGCCTTGTTGTTGTAGCCGTCGGCCGGGTTCACCCAGACCTTGAGACGGGCGTAGTTCATCCCGGCGGACTTGAGGATGGCGAGCGCGTCACCCGTCGTGCCGGAACTGGTCTTGTAGACCCCGCCGTAGGCCTCGCTCTTGGCGAGGGAGGAGATGTCGGAGCCCTTGACGGACAGTCCGGTGGTTCCGGACGTGAACGCCAGGTCGTCGACGTTGATCCAGTTTCCGGCGTTGGCGTCGGAGTAGACGCTGATCGTGCACTGGTTGCTCGTCACGGCGACGGGCACGACCAGGTGGATCCACCCGCTCGCGGAGACCGGCAGATCGGTGCGCTGCGCGGTGCCGCCGCAGTTCTTCAGCGCGAGGTAGGCGGAGTTCTGTCCGCCGCCCGAGCGCACCCACGCGGTGAGTTTGTAGTTCCCGTTGGTCAGCCCGGTGAGGGTCTGGTACGTCTCCACCTTGTAGGCCGAGGCGGAGTAGTGGCTGAGGCGGTAACTCCCGCCGTGGCCACCGGCTTCGACGTACGAGGCGCCGGTGTCGCCGGATTCCGACCAGCCGCTGGGAACGGCGGCGCCGGCCCCGTCGGCCTCGAATCCGGCGTTGGTCAGGGTGCTCGCCGCCTGCGCGGTCTGCGCGGGGAGGGCGGTGAGGGCGAGCCCCGCCGCGAGCGGCAGCAGCAGTGCCCTGAGCGTGCGTCTGGGATGGAACATCATCGTCCGTCGTCCCTTCGACGTGGTGGGGAGAGGGTGCCTCCGGCGGTTCCGGGGGCGAACCCCTCCGCCCGCGGCTTCACGGCTCACACGGGCGGAGGGGAGTTCGGCTCGCCGCCGAGTCCCTCGACTCGCACGGCTGTTGGACCGACCGGCGGGTCACGGAACCCGTCCGGGCGGGGCGGCCGGTCGCCGGGTCATGACCCGGACGGCGATGGCGCAGGCGCCGGCCTGGGCGACCGGCGCAGTCGGTGCCGCCGGGTCGTGGTCCGTCGGCTTTCGGTGCCGCCGTCGGGTTGCGGCCCGGACGGCTCTCGGTGCGGCCGCGGGATCGGCGGATCCGGCGGCTTGTTCGGTCTGCCGCGTCGGCCGACCCGGCAGACCCGGCCGCGTGTGGGGCGGTCCCCGGTTCGCCGACCCGGTCGACCGCGGGGTCGGGACACGAACAAGTCCCTTACCTCGCAAGCCGGTTGACGGTCCTGGCCGCGCGCGCCGGACGACCCGCACGACCGCCGACCCGGCCGCCGGCCAACACGGTCAGCCGCCGACCCGGCCGGCCACCGCCCGGTCAGCCGTCCAGGCGTACGACCCGCACCGTGCCCGCCGGCACCGCGAGACGGCCGGCGGCGCGTTCGCCGGTCAGGAGCTCGGTGCCGTGCGCGTCCAGCGGCACCTTGGTGTCCGACGAGGTGTGGTTGACGGCGAAGACGTAGGTGCCCGACTCACCGGTACGGCGGACGACTTCGACATCACGGGGCAGATCGGCGCGCGGCGCGACGCGCGCGTCGTCGGCCACCCAGCCGATCAGGGCGTCAAGACCCTCGGCCCCGAGACGCGTCGACACGTACCAGGCCGAGCCGGCGCCGCTCCGGTGCCGGGTGACCGCCGGGTGTCCGGCGGTGAGCCCGTCGGCGTACGTCCAGACGGTCTCGGCGCCGCGCGGAACGACGAACTCGGTCCACACGTCGCCGGTGAGTTCGGAGCCGTCGGGCCCGGTGATCCGGACCAGTTCGCCTTGGAGCAGCGGGGAGAACTCCTCGACGGTCAGGCCGAGTACGTCCCGCAGGGCGCCGGGGTGGGGGCCCTCGTGCACGGCGTCGTGCTCGTCGACGATGCCGGAGAAGTACGAGACGAGCAGGGTGCCGCCGTTGTCGACGTACTCCCTGAGGTTGTTCCCCGCGGCCTCGGTCATCAGATAGAGGGCGGGTACGACGACAAGGGGATAGGCCGACAAGTCGGCTTCCGGGTGGGCGAAGTCGACCGTGAGGTGGCGGTCGTAGAGGGCTTCGTAGAAGGCGTCGGCGCGCTCGCGGGCGTCGTGGTCCTCGCTGGGGCGCCACTGGAGGCTCTGCGCCCACCAGGACTGCCAGTCCCACAGCACGGCCACGTCGGCGACCGTACGGGTGCCCTTGATCGAGGCCAACGAGTCGACGGAGGCGCCGAGTTCGACGACCTCGTGCCACACACGTGAGTCGGTGCCGGCGTGCGGCAGCATCGAGGAGTGGAACTTCTCGGCTCCGCGCCGGGACTGCCGCCACTGGAAGAACAGGGCGCCCTCGGAGCCGCGGGCCACGTGGGCGAGGGAGTTGCGGGCCATCTGTCCGGGCGCCTTGGCGGGGTTGCGGGGCTGCCAGTTGACGCCCGAGGTGGAGTGTTCGAGGAGCAGCCAGGGGGCGCCGCCCGCGACCGAGCGGGTGAGGTCGGCGGCCATCGCGAGGTTCACATGGGTGCGGCGGCCGTCGGTCATCAGGTAGTGGTCGTTGGTGACCAGGTCGACCTCGCGGCCCCAGGCCCAGTAGTCGACGGAGTCGCACTGGCTGAGGGCGGTCATGAAGTTGGTGGTGACGGGGATGCCGGGCGCGAGCCGGTGCAGGATGTCCCGCTCGGCCACGAAGTTCTCGCGCATGGTCGCGTCGGCGAACCGCTTGTAGTCCAGCGCCTGCGCCGGATTCCCGACGGTCGGGGTCGTGCGCGGCGGATCGATCTGGTCGAAGCCGGTGTAGCGCTGGCCCCAGAAGGCGGTCCCCCAGGCCTCGTTGAGCTCGTCGATCGTGCCGTAGGCGGTGATCAGCCAGGTGCGGAAATGCGCGGCGCAGGAGTCGCAGTAGCAGGCCGAGACGGGGACGCCGTACTCGTTGTGGACGTGCCACAGGGCGAGTGCGGGGTGGTCGGCGTACCGGGTCGCGAGCCGGGTCGTGATGGCGGCGGCCGCGGCGCGGTAGTCGGTGTCGCTGTGGCAGATGGCGCCGCGTGAACCGATGGCGTAGCGGGTGCCGTCGGCGGTCACGGGGAGCGCTTCGGGGTGTTCGCGGTAGAACCAGGCGGGCGGCGCGACGGTCGGGGTACCCAGGTCCGCGCGGATGCCGTTCTCGTGCAGCAGGTCGAGCACGCGGTCGAGCCAGCCGAACTCGTAGCCGCCCGGAACCGGTTCGAGAAGCGCCCAGGAGAAGATCCCGACGCTCACCATCGTGACGCCCGCCTCGCGCATCAGCCGGACGTCCTCGGGCCAGACGCTCTCCGGCCACTGCTCGGGGTTGTAGTCCCCACCGAAGGCGAGCCCGGTGAGGCCCTTGGGGTTGGTCTCCGGCATGGATCTCTCCCATGTAAGCGATCATTTGGGAACGTGCACACACAGCGCCAGCGGCGTGAGTCCAACATAACCGCACAGCAACAACCATTGACAAGTGTCCGGGATGTTTCTCTACTGTGAACGCTCACAGAAGCACCGCGAGTGTGCCGAAGGAGGCGCTCCGGTGTCGGGAGGCGACTGCGTGAAGGCCCGACGGGCCCAGAACGCGGTCGCTGGACCGGTACCGGCCGGCGCGCCCGAAGGCGAACCGCGCAAGAACAGGGCAGGCCTTCCGCAGCAGGCGGAGGCCCAGGTTCAGGGGAGAACGTTCCATGCCCATCACGAAGCACAACCGCCTCGTGGCCAGCACCATCGCCGTCGTCCTCGGCGCCACCTCGCTAGTCGCCTGCGGCTCGTCCGACGACGGCAGGAGCGAATCCCAGTCCGGACCCGCGACACTGACGTTCTGGACCTGGGCGCCGGGCATGGACAAGGTCGTCGACCTCTGGAACAAGGGGCCGGGGAAGAAGCAGCGGATCACCGTCGAGGTGAAGAAGCAGGCCTCGGGCGACACGCTCATCACCAAGATCCTCACCGCGCACAAGGCGAAGAAGGCACCGGACCTGGTCCAGGCCGAGTACCAGGCGCTGCCGACGCTGGTCAGCAATGACGCCCTCGCCGACATAGCCGCCGAGTCGAAGGAGGCCAGGACCAAGTTCGCCGACGGCGTCTGGCAGCAGACGACGCTGGGCACGGACGCGGTCTACGCGATCCCGCAGGACATCGGCCCGATGATGTTCTACTACCGCGCGGACCTGTTCAAGAAGTACGGCCTGACGGTCCCGACGACCTGGGAGCAGTTCGCCCAGACCGCCCGCGCGCTGAAGAAGAAGGCGCCGGACAAGGCTCTGACCACCTTCTCCGCCAACGACTCCGGCCTCTTCGCCGGTCTGGCCCAGCAGGCGGGCGCCAAGTGGTGGACCTCCTCAGGCGACAAGTGGAAGGTCGGCATCGACGACCCGGCCACCCAGAAGGTCGCCGACTTCTGGGGCGGTCTCGTCAAGGAGGGCGCGATCGACAACCAGCCGATGTACCAGCCGGCCTGGAACAAGGCCCTGAACACCGGCAAGGAGATCGCCTGGGTCAGCGCGGTGTGGGCGCCCGGCACGCTGACCACGGCCGCCCCGCAGACCAAGGGCAAGTGGGCGATGGCCCCGCTGCCGCAGTGGTCGGCCGGCGAGAACGTCACCGGTAGCTGGGGCGGCTCCTCGACGGCCGTCACCACGGACTCCCCGCACAAGGCGGCCGCCGCGAAGTTCGCCGCCTGGCTGAACACGGACCCGCAGGCGGTGGCCGCGCTGGCCAAGGAGAGCGGCATCTACCCGGCCGCCACGAGCGCGCAGACCAGTGACGCGTTCGCGCAGCCGCCGGCCTTCTTCTCCAACCAGCCGGACTTCTACACCAAGGCCTCGGAGATCGCCAAGACCACCGCCCCCTCCGCGTGGGGCCCGAACGTGAACGTCGCCTACACGACCTTCAACGACGCGTTCGGCGCCGCCGCGAAGAACAAGTCGGACTTCGGCGCCGCCCTGACGACCATGCAGGACGCCACCGTCGCCGACCTCAAGAAGCAGGGCTTCGGGGTCGCTCAGTGACGACCGCACGCCGGAAGCCGTACGGGGTCAAGGGGGCCCCGTACGGTTTTCTCCTCCCCGCGACGATCCTCTTCGTCCTCTTCTTCGCGCTGCCCATCGGCTACGCGATCTGGCTGAGCCTGCACAAGGTCCAGGTCAAGGGCCTCGGCCTGGGCGCCGGCGCCCGCAGCGAGGTCTGGGCGGGCCTCAGGAACTACACCGACGCGCTGACCGACAGCGAACTGGTCGCCGGCGCCCTGCGCGTGGCGGGCTACGGCCTCATCGTGGTGCCGGTGATGCTCGGCCTCGCGCTGGTCTTCGCGCTGATGCTCGACTCGGAGAAGGTGCGCCTCGCGCCGTTCACCCGGCTCGCCATCTTCCTGCCGTACGCCATCCCGGGCGTCGTGGCGGCCCTCCTGTGGGGCTTCCTGTACCTCCCGGACGTGAGCCCCTTCTACTTCGTACTCGCCAAGCTGGGCCTGCCGCAGCCGAACCTGCTGGACGGTGGCCCGCTGTTCGTCGCGCTGTCGAACATCGCGGTCTGGGGCGGCACCGGCTTCAACATGATCGTCATCTACACCTCGCTCCAGGCCATCCCCGCCGAGGTGCGCGAGGCGGCGAGGCTGGACGGCGCCACCCCGCTGCAGACCGCCCTGCGGATCAAGATCCCGATGGTGGCACCCTCCCTGGTGCTCACCTTCTTCTTCTCGATCATCGCCACGCTCCAGGTGTTCAGCGAGCCGACCACCCTCAAACCCCTCACCAACTCCGTCTCCACGACCTGGAGTCCGCTGATGAAGGTCTACCGGGACGCGTTCAACACCGGTGACATCTACGCGGCCGCCGCCGAGGCCGTGATCATCGCCGCGGCCACGCTGGTGCTGTCCTTCGGCTTCCTGCGCGCCGCGAACTCCCGTACCAAGCAGGAGGAAGCACGATGAGTTCTCTTGCCGTCCGCAAGGCGGCGCCGGCCGCGGGCACGACGCCCGGCACCGCGCAGGGACCGCCCCTGCGCGGCCGGATCGCCCTGGTCCCGACCCTCACACTGCTGCTCGGCGCGCTCTACTGTCTGCTGCCCGTCGCCTGGGTGGTGATCGCGGCCACCAAGTCGGGCCGAGAGCTGTTCTCGACGTTCACCTTCCTGCCGGGCACCGGGTTCACCCAGAACATCAGGGATCTCAGCGCCTACCGCGACGGCATCTACTGGAAGTGGATGGGCAACTCCGCGCTCTACGCCGGTCTCGGCGCGCTGCTGTCGACGGCCGTCTCGGCGCTCAGCGGCTACGCCCTCGCGATCTACCGCTTCCGGGGCCGCGAGACCATCTTCAATGTCCTGCTGGCGGGCGTGCTGATGCCGCCGGTGATCCTCGCGATCCCGCAGTACCTGCTCCTCGCCAAGGCGGACCTGACGGATTCGTACGCGTCCGTGCTGCTGCCCCTCGTCCTCTCCCCGTACGGCGTGTACCTCGCCCGGATCTACGCCGCCGCGGCCGTCCCCGGTGACGTGGTCGAGGCCGGGCGGATGGACGGCGCCGGCGAGTGGCGGATCTTCACGCGAGTCGCGCTGCCCATGATGGTGCCCGGTCTGGTGACGGTGTTCCTGTTCCAGTTCGTGGCCGTGTGGAACAACTTCCTGCTCCCCTACATCATGCTCAGCGACGACGAGAAGTTCCCGATCACGCTCGGCCTGTTCACCCTCCTCGAACAGGGCTCCAACACTCCGGCCCTGTACACCCTGGTGATCACCGGCGCGCTGCTCGCGATCATCCCGCTGGTCGCGCTGTTCCTGGTCATCCAGCGCTTCTGGAGCCTCGACCTGCTGTCCGGAGCCGTAAAATCATGACCATGAGCAACACGGGGGGCCGGCGCAGGCCGCCGACGATCCATGACGTCGCGCGCGAGGCCGGTGTCTCACGAGGCACCGTGTCACGCGTACTCAACGGCGGGCACTATGTGAGCCCCACGGCGGCGGAGGCGGTCAACGCCGCCATCCGCAGGACGGGCTACGTCGTGAACCGGCACGCCCGTTCGCTGATCACCGGACGGTCCGACTCGGTCGGCTTCCTGCTGACCGAGCCCCAGGAACGGTTCTTCGAGGACCCGAACTTCAACGTCCTGCTGCGCGGCTGCACCCAGGCGCTCGCCGCGCACGACGTCCCGCTCCTGCTGATGCTCGCCGGCACCCAGGACGAGCGGCGGCGCATCACCAGGTACATCACGGCGGGCCATGTCGACGGGGTGCTGCTGGTCTCCAGCCACTCCGGCGACCCGGTCGCCGAGCAGCTGCGCGAGGCCGGTGTGCCGCTCGTCGCGTGCGGAAAGCCCATCGGCCTCGGGTCCAAGGTGAGTTACGTGGCCGCCGACGACCGGGACGGTGCCCGGGACATGGTCACGCACCTGCTCTCCCTCGGGCGGCGCCGGATCGGCATGGTCACCGGCCCGCTGGACACACCCGGCGGCGTCGAGCGCCTCGCCGGCTACCGGGAGGTGCTGGCCGAGGCGGGCGTCGAGGCCGACGACCGGCTCATCGCCTCCGGCGACTACAGCCGCGCAAGCGGTGAGGCGGGCGCCGAACAACTCCTCGACCGCGCCCCGGACATGGACGCCGTGTTCGTCGCCTCCGACCTGATGGCCCAGGGTGTGCTGGCCGCGCTGCGCAAGGCCGGCCGCCGGGTCCCGGAGGACGTCTCGGTCGGCGGCTTCGACGACTCCCCCGCCGCCACGGCCGCCACCCCGGCCCTCACCACCATCCGCCAGCCCTGGGACCGCATCAGCTCCGAGATGGTCCGGGTCCTCCTCGCCCAGATCGGCGGCGAGGACCCGGCGGCGGTGATCCTGCCGACGGAACTGGTGCGCCGCGAGTCCACCTGAGGGCCGCGCCGGACCGTACCGAAGCACGCCGGGGCACGCCGGGGCACGCCGGTCAGGATTCGAGAAGCCATACGCGCCTCCCCCCGCTTAGCGTGAAAGGACCGTCGGAACAGCGGCGGCACGACAGCCGGCCGACGCGGCCGCCACGTACCACGGAGGAGCCGGGATGACCACCGGAGTCAAGACGATCATCTACCCCGTCAAGGACATCGCGAAGGCGAAGGCCCTGTTCACCGCGCTGCTGGGGGTGGAACCGTACGCGGACGAGCCGTACTACGTCGGTTTCAAGGACGCGGGTCAGGATGTCGGCCTCGACCCGAACGGCCACGCCAAGGGGCTGACCGGGCCGGTCCCCTTCTGGCACGTCGACGACATCAAGGCGTCCCTGGCGGCCCTGCTCGGCGCCGGCGCCGAGACGCTCCAGGAGATCCAGGACGTGGGCAACGGCAGGCTGATCGCGTCGGTGAAGGACGCGGAAGGCAACCAGATCGGGCTGATCCAGGACCCCACCACCTGACAGGCAGGCCCACCTGGCCCACCGGACGCGGGCGAACGGCGACTGAATGCAGACACACTAGTTGCACACTCAATTAGTGGCCTGATCTCTGTTACCGTTCAGTTATGGCAACGAAGACGCCAGATGCCCGGCTGGAGGACCAGTGGCGGGACATCCTCTCGGTGCACGCGCGCACGATGTGCGAGATCGACCGCGCGTTGCATCCGCACGGCCTGGGGGCCAGCGACTTCGAGGTCCTGGACATCCTCGCCTCGGAGACCGCCACGGAGTCCGGCGAGCAGTGCCGGGTGCAGAACATCGCGGGCCGGGTCCATCTGAGCCAGAGCGCGCTGTCCCGGCTCATCGGCCGGCTGGAGAAGGACGGCCTGGTGGAGCGCACCGTCTGTCAGGAGGACCGCCGCGGAGTGTGGGTCGCCCTCACCCGGAAGGGCCGCGACCTGCACGCCGAGGTGCTCCCCCTGCAGCGGTCCGTGCTCGCCCGCATGCTGCGGCTGCACGACTGACCTCCTCGGCAGCTCTTCTCGGCAGCTCGCCTGCCGCCCTACAGCACGAACTCCGTTCCGTCCGGCAGGATTTCGGCCCCGGCCGCGGTCACCGACGCGCGGGCGTCCGTGGCCGGGTCGAGCAGCGGGTTCCTGCTGTCGAGGTGGGTGTAGACCACGCGCGGGCCCGGGTGCCGGGCCAGTGCGGCCAGGCTGCCGTCCGCGCCGGAGACCGGCAGGTGCCCCGGAAAGCACCCCGGAGGGCGCCCCTTGGCCGTCCGCCCGCGGGACGCCCTCACCGCCGCGTCCGTCCCGTCGGCCGCGTCGTAGAAGGTGCCGTCGAGCAGGACACAGGTCGCCTCGGTGAGCAGGTCGTCCAGTTCGGGCGTCCATTCCCGCAGGCAGGGCGCGTAGACGAGCACACCCCCGCTGGCCAGGTCCTCGATCCGGTACGCCGTCACCCGGCGGCCGTCGTCGGCGGCGGCCCCGGCGATGTGCCCGGGCGCCGTGGAACCGACCGCGTGGGCGCTGACGACCAGCCCTCCGGCCAGGACGAACCCGCCCTCGGTCAGGCTGTCCGCCCACTCCCACGGGGTGTGGCGGTCGAGCAGGGCGCGCAGCGGGGCGAGCGCGGCGAGGACCGGGGGCGCGGCGTAGACCTTCAGTCCCGGGGCACCGCGCAGCACGGTCAGTCCCATGACGTGATCGGCCTCGGCGTCCGTCAGCAGGACACCGCGCACGGGCGCGCCCCTGGGCCCCGGTCCGGGAGCGAGCGCTGGGGTGGCGTTCAGCTGCGTACGGATGTCGGGTGAGGCGTTGAGCAGCCACCAGTCGCGGGAGTTGCCGCTGACGGCGACGCGCTCCTGGGTGCGTGCGGGCAGTTTTCCGTCGCGGGCGGCCGAGCAGAGCGCGCAGGCACAGTTCCACTGAGGGAAGCCGCCGTCGGCGGCGGTACCCAGCAGGACGACTCTCAAGGCGACCCCACTCCTCCGCGGCGGACTTTCCAGGGATCTTCCCCTTCCGGACGGGCCGGGCCACTCCACTGCGAGGAGCGATTCAGGACGTCCTTCGCCCGCGCGACGGCCCGCGGCCCCCGGGGCGGGGCCGCGGGCGGGGACCGCGTCACGCGACGGTCGGTCTTACGGCCGCACCAGCAGCGTGCGTACGCCCTCGGAGGTGAGGGTCAGGCCGTGCGGTGAGGCGGCGTCGATCGTGAGGGCCAGATCGCCGGACGGCCATTGGGAGGCGAGCGCGCCGAGCGGTACGAGCCGGTAGCGCGAGACGGTGGGGAGGAGCTCGGCCAGCTCCAGCTCGGAGGTGAACACCGGAACCACCTGTCCGCCGTCGGGCTGGTCCAGGACGGGCAGCGCGACGGCGTGCGGATCGGCGATGTCCGCGTCGGTGGCGTCGTCCGGCACGGGCACCAGTACGTCGCTGCCGGCGAGCGTGTCCAGCGCCGCGGTGTCGTCGGTGTTCGCGACGAGGGTGTCCAGGGCCTCCTGGGCCGGTGTCGCCGCGGGTGCGATGGGGTGGTGGTTGTTCAAGGGCGTGTCCATGACGGGTCCCCGGGTAGTGGCGGGTGGGCGGCCACCCGGGCCGGTCGGGCTCCCGGGCGTATCGACGGTCGCGTACCCAACGCTCACCACGCCATTCATCCTGGCTCCCGCCGGGCGCGGAAGCGGCGGTCACGGTGTTTCGCTCGGCGCGGGGCGCCCGGAGCGATCACGGTGACCGCCGCTCCTGTGACCCGTCGGCCGGCCGGTCAGCCGGTCGCGGGCTACTTGAGGTAGGGCCCGTCGGTGCCGATCTTGCCGGGGCCGTTCAGCACGTACACCCGCATGTCTCCCTTCCCGGGTGCGGCCACCGACAGCGTGCCGCCGGCGACGGTCTTCACGTCACCGGTGACGGCGTCCGTGTAGGTGCCGTTCGGGATGCCGGTGAAGGTCGCGTCCCCGGTGACCGTGACGAGGGCGAAGCTGTCGGTCGAGCCACTGGTGTAGCGGCGCTTGAAGGCCATCGAGCCGGTGATGCCGTCCGTCGAGTACTGGCCCGACTGCAGGGCCGGGATGGCCCGGCGGATCATGTTGAGCCGCTGAAGGTGCTTGACCAGCGGCTGCGCGAGGGTCGTCGCGACCTCGCCGCTCGCGGAGTCGGCCTTGCCGAACTCGGAGGCCGTGACGCTGCCCGCGAGATGGTCGCCGTAGTACGCGCGCCCGGTGGTCGCCAGCGGGCAGGTCGGCCCGCAGTCGATCTGCTTGCCCTTCTGGAACTCGATCTCCGAGCCGTAGTACAGCGTGGGAATGCCGCGGAAGGTCCACATCAGCGCCATGTTCTCGGCCCAGGCGTCGGTGCCGCCGCTGTAGCGGGTGCTCGACTTGTTCGGACCGTAGTCGTGGCTGTCGACGTACACGACGTTGTACGTGGCGTCGTTGACGGAGTCGTCGGAGTCCTTGCCGTTGTTGTAGGCGTTCTGCGCGTCACCGAAGTTCATGTGCATGCGCATGTCGATGATGTTCATCCCGGAGAACTGGCTGCGGTCCGGGGTGTGGTAACTGTTCCCGCTCAGGAAGGCGTTGGTGGAGGTGGGCTGGTTGCCGGTGCCGAGCTGTTCCTCGTAGTCGTACTGCTCGATCGCGGCCGTCTCGTCGTCCGCGCTGTAGTCCTTGCGTTCCTTCCACGTGTAGAACTGCGCCGAGTGGTTCACCGAACCGCGGTTCCACTTGTCGTTGACGAAGGCGCCCACCTCACCGAAGACGAAGAAGTTCTTCGCGGCGTCGGTACCGAAGCGCTGGGTGACCCGGTCGTAGATGGCCGGCAGGAAACGGCGGTTCCAGGTGACCCGCGGGATGTGGACGGCGGTGTCCAGCCGGAATCCGTCGACGCCCATGTCGATGTACTTGTCGTACGCGCCGATCAGGTAGTTCTGGACGGTGGCGTTCTCGGTGTTGAAGTCGGCCAGGTCCTCGTGCAGCCAGCACGAACGGGAGTCCTCGCCCTCCCAGTTGCCGATCCAGCACTGGTGGTAGTACGCCTTCGGGAACATGCCCGAAGTGGGGCTGGGCCACTGGCAGTTGTACAGGGTGTAGCCTTCGGCGCTCTTGCCGCCGGTGGGCTTGCCCCAGTTGAGGCAGGTGTTGCCGGAAGGCTCGGCGGTCGACCACAGGTCGCCGTTGTAGTACGACTTCCCCGACTTGGGCTCGACGGTCAGGCCGTCGTACTCGAAGCCGTCGTTCTTCTCGTCGTAGTACCAGCTCCACTCGGAGTCGCGCACACCGTAGACGGTCGGGGTGAACAGGCCCTTCGCACCCCAGCGGGAGCTGTGGTTGTAGACAACGTCCTGGTAGATCTTCATGCCCTTGGCGTGGGCCGCGTTGATCAGGTCCTGGTAGGAGGCGCCGGCCGACTCCAGGCGTGGGTCGACCTTGTAGAAGTCGTAGCCGTGATAGCCGTGGTAGTCGTAGTCCGAGCGGTTGAGGACGACCGGGGTGATCCAGACGGCCGAGAATCCGAGCGCCTTGATGTAGTCGAGTTTGTCGACGAGCCCCTTGAAGTCGCCGCGGAACATGGGGTCGTTGTTGGCCGCGTTGCCCGACTTGACGTCCTGGCTGCCGCCGCGGTTGTTGGAACTGTCGCCGTCGTAGAAACGGGCGGTGAGGACGAAGTAGATCGGGTCCTTGCGCGGGTCGGTGCCGAGCGGTGTCCCCGAGGCCGGTGCGGGAGCCTTCGCCCCGGTCGTTACGGGGGTCGCGGAGGAGGCGGGCGAGGTGTTCCCGGCCGCGTCGACGGCCTTCACCGTGTAGGTGTAGGTGGTGTTCTCCTCAAGTCCCGTGTCGGAGTACACCGTCGAGCCGACGTCGGTGACGACGGTTCCCAAGGTGCCGCCCGTGCGCGTGAGCTGATACTTCGTCACGGCGGTGTCGTCGGTCGCCGGGTGCCAGCTCACCACCACCGAGGTGTTGGTGGCGGTCGCCGTGACCCCGGTGGGCGTGGTCGGTGCCTGGGTGTCGGGCAGTTGGGCTGCGCACGGGTCGGTGGCGCCGGCGGTGACGGTCCGGTCCTTCACGGTCGTGGTGCCGGACGGGATCGTGTAGTCGGCGCTGTTGTTGTTGTCCCAGACGCCGTTGCCGTTGTTGAAGGCCGCCTTGAGCGAGCTCGCCGTACCGATGTCGAGGGTCTTCTTCCACCAGCCCGTGCAGGCGCTCTCCATGCCGACGCCGGGGACCGTCGTCCAGGAACCGCCGGTGGGCGCGTAGTGGATGTTGGCCGTGGTCCAGCCGGACGTGGCGGTCGAGTAGTAGACAGTGGCCTGGTTGCCGCTTCCCGTTCCGGTGTCCGCGCACGGGTCGCTGTGGGCGATCACGCCGTCCTTGACGGTGATGGTGCCGGTGCCCAGCGCGTAGTTGTTGCCGCCGTTGTTGTCCCAGGTGCCGCTTCCGTTGTTGAAGGTGGCCTGCAGCCCGGAGGCCGAGCCGAGGTCGACGGTCTCCTTGACCCAGTCCGTGCAGGCCGCCTCCATCCGTACGCCCGGCACGGTGGTCCAGGAGCCGCCGTCCGGGGCGTAGTGCAGGTACGTGGTGGGCCAGTTCTTGGTCTTCGTGTAGTAGAAGACGGTCGCCGTGGCGGACGTGGCGGTCGTGTTCTCCATGGGGACGGAGCCCACGTCCGGCGGGGTCAGTCCGAACAGTCCGGTCACCGCGACGAGCGCCACCAGCGGTCTCAGCGGCGGGCGTTGGGGTCTGCGTCTCATGGGGCGTCTCCAATGCGGTTCCGGGGAGAGGGAGTTGCCTTGCAAGCGGAGTCGGCAAGTTCCTGAAAGCCCTTGCAGCCCCGGAAGCTACAGGTACATGACAGCGACGTAAAGAGATGTCACACCGACCGCAACGCGAGGTGAAAGCAGACGCGTCGTGGTAGCCGCCCCCCGCCGGGTCCACGGGGGACCCACCCGCGCCGGCCGGACGTGTCCGGTGGAAGATGGATCAGCCGTCACGACGGCCGAGGGCGCGAGCCGACGCCCCCGGTCCCGCGAAGGTCAAGAATCCCCCGGGCGCAGGCAATCCCGCCGGCGCCCGGTGAGAAGCTGTGGCCGAACCGGCGTATTCAAGGCGGAAGGGCATCCGCAGCCGCGCCCTTCCCCGACCGGAGGTACCTCACGCGTGACCATCACCAAGGAAGCCCCGCCGCCGGTTCACCGGCAGGACGAGGACGACCGCCAGGGCCGGCAGGGCTGGAACTTCAACTCCCCGCTCGCCCTGACCATGCTCCTGTTGCTGGTCATCGCCTCGCAGGGGCCGATCCGCGGGGCGCTGTCCGCACCGGTGATGCAGAGCTGGATGACCGTGTTCGTCGCGGTGGTGGTCCAGGCCCTGCCCTTCCTCGTACTCGGTGTGCTGCTGTCGGCGGTCATCGCGGTGTTCGTCCCGCCGTCGTTCTTCGCCCGGGCGCTGCCGAAGCGGCCGGCGCTCGCGGTGCCGGTCGCCGGCCTGGCCGGGGCGATCCTGCCCGGTTGCGAGTGCGCCTCCGTACCGGTCGCCGGGGCGCTGGTGCGGCGCGGCGTGGCTCCGGCGGCGGCCCTGGCGTTCCTGCTGTCCGCCCCCGCGATCAACCCGATCGTGCTGACCGCCACGGCCGTCGCCTTCCCCCGCGACCCGGAGATGGTCCTGGCCCGCTTCGTGGCGAGTCTCCTCGTGGCCTGCGTGATGGGCTGGTTGTGGCAGCGCGTCGGCCGTACCGACTGGCTGCGTCCGCCGGCCCGCCCCGCGCACGAGGGCCTCGGCAAGGGCGCCGCGTTCTGGGGGTCGGTGCGGCACGACGTGATGCACGCGGGCGGGTTCCTCGTGCTGGGCGCGATGGCCGCGGCCACGCTCAAGTCGGTCGTACCGGCGAGCTGGCTGCACGCCGCGGCCGGTAACCCGGTGGTGTCGATCCTGGCCCTCGCGATCCTGGCCGTACTGCTGTCGATCTGCTCCGAGGCCGACGCGTTCGTGGTCGCCTCCCTGACGCAGTTCTCGCTCACCGCCCGGCTGGCGTTCCTGGTCGTCGGACCGATGATCGACCTGAAGCTCTTCGCCATGCAGGTCGGCACGTTCGGCCGCGGCTTCGCCGTACGGTTCGCGCCCACCACCTTCGCCCTCGCGATCCTCATGTCCGTTCTCATCGGGGCGGTGCTGCTGTGAACCGGCAGGCACAGGCGGCCGTGCTCTTCCTCGTCGGCGCCGCGGTGCTGCACGCGAGCGTCACGGACCTCTACCTGCGGTACGTCAAGGCCGGGTTGCGGCCCCTGCTGCTCGCGGCCGGTGTGGTGCTGATCCTCACGGCCCTCGCCACGGTCTGGTACGAGATACGCGAGCACCGGAAGGCTTCCGTCGAGGGCCCCGGCGACGAGGGCGACGGCGTGCAAACACCCGGGCGGGAGAGCCGTCACGGGCACGCGGACACGGAAGCCGGCGCGGGCACACACGGACACGCGGAGGGCCGCGAGCACATATCCGGGCACGAGGACGAACACGCAGACCCTCACGGGGACGAGCACGCGGGCGGGCACACGGACAGCCATGGGCACGGGCATCGTGAACCGCGTATCTCGTGGCTCCTCGTCCTCCCGCTGCTCGCGCTCATCCTGGTCGCCCCGCCCGCCCTCGGCTCCTACAGCGCGATGCGCACGGGTACGGCGCTGCAGGCGCCCTTCGGCTACGCCAAGTTGCCCGCCGGCGACCCGGTCACCCTCGGCCTCGTCGACTACGCGAGCCGGGCGGCGTACGACCACGGCCGCTCTCTCGGCGGGCGGCAGGTCAAGGTCACCGGCTTCGTCGCACTCGACCACGCCGGTACGCCCTATCTCGTCCGCATGGCCCTCAACTGCTGTGCCGCCGACGCCCAGCCGGTCAAGATCGGCCTGTCCGGGCGGATCCCGCCCGTCCTTCAGCCCGACACCTGGCTCGAGGTCACCGGCAGCTACAGCGGCAAGCGCACGAAGGACCCGGTCAACGGCGGCGTCATCCCGTTCCTCGACGTGAGCGCGGCGAGGCCGGTCCCGACGCCGCACGATCCGTACGACGAGAGCTGGAACAACTAGCCGGGAGCGGCGGGGCAGGTCCACGGCGGCCCGCCCCTGCCCCTCGCCTTTCGGCATCGTCCGGAGCGGAGTCGCCTCGGACGGGAAGCGTCCACGGTGGATCAGTCGGTGTCCTGGGCCGGCGCGGGCCGCCGGAGCCGGGCGGGTGTCCGTGCTCGCTCAGGCCGCCGGGTCCGGCAGATAGCTCGCCAGGCCGCGCAGGATGATCTCCAGACCGATGTCGAACCTCTCGTCGGAGGAGTCCGTCACCATCACCCCGGACAGGGCGCGCAGATGGGGGAAGTCGGCTTCGGGCAGGGACGCGAAGTAGTTCTGCATGTCGTCGGCCATCTCACGCCAGTCGGGGCGGGCCAGGGAGGACCCGCCACCGGTGTGCTCGGCGGCCCGGTCCTGCCACATGCCCTCCTCCAGGACGAAGCCGTCGATGTAGGTGGAGATGAGGTCACCGGCCTCCGCCGCGATGCGGTCGGGCAGTCCGGCGGTGCGGAAGACGGCGAGCAACGACTCGACGTGCGGCAGCAGTTCGGCGGTGAAGGGGACGTGGGCCATCGAGAGCCTGGCCATGTCGCGATGGGACAGCAGGCGCCGCCGCCAGGAGCGGGCGTAGTCCCGTACCTGCTCGCGCCACCGCTCGGGGTCGGGTTCGGGCATCGTGAAGCTGTCGAAGAGCCGGGTGTACATCAGCTCCAGGAGGTCGTCCTTGGAGCTGACGTAGGCGTAGAGGGCGGAGACCGTGACGCCCAGTTCGGCCGCCACCTGGCGCATCGACAGCCCGTCGAGCCCTGAACGGTCCAGCACGGGGAACGCGGCCTCGACGACGCGCTCACGCGACAGCGGTTCACGCGCGGGGGTGACGCGGGCGCGAACGGGGCGCTCGCGCTCCCAGGGGGACGGCGGAGGTTGTGCGGGGGTGCCGGCGGCCGCGTCGCTCATGAGGACAGTCTAGGCGCCGGGAGAGCAGTGTTCTCTCTGGGAGAGCGGCGTTCACCCGGACCGAACGCGATATATCTTGTCCACGCCGCCAGGTTGCGCTATATCTTAATGAACGCCGTTCTCGCGCTGAGCACTGTTCTGTTAAAGTGAACGGCGTTCTCCGGCGACTGGTCTCCTGTCTCCTTCCGTGACGGCGAGCCGGACAGTCACACACATCCGCCCCACCGCGCCCGCGGGTCGTGACCCGGCGCGGCCTCTTCACGAGGAGTTCCGATGTCCACCACCGGTGTCGCGTCCGCCGAGACGCCCATCGACTCACCAGCGCCCTACCGGTGGCGCTGGGCTGCGCTGTTCGTGATCCTCGCGGCCGAGGTGATGGACCTCCTCGACGCCGTCGTCACGAACATCGCCGGCCCCTCCATGCGGGCCGACCTCGGCGGCGGCGCCTCCACTCTGCAGTGGCTCGCCGCCGCCTACACCCTCTCGATGGCCGTCGGGCTCGTCACCGGAGGGCGGCTCGGGGACATTCACGGGCGCCGCACGATGTTCCTGGTCGGAGCCGCCGGCTTCACCCTGGGTTCGCTGCTGTGCGCGGTGTCCGTGTCGCCCGGGATGCTGATCGGCGCGCGGGTCGTCCAGGGACTGTTCGGCGCGGTCATGCTGCCGCAGGGCCTCGGCATGATCAAGGAGATGTTCCCGCCGAAGGAGTCGCAGAAGGCCTTCGGCATGTTCGGCCCGGTCATGGGCCTGTCCGCGGTCTGCGGGCCGATCCTGGCGGGCTGGCTCGTGGACGCCGACTACTTCGGCACCGGCTGGCGCATGATCTTCCTGATCAACCTGCCGCTGGGTGCCGCGGCGATCCTCGGCGCCGTGCGCTACCTGCCGAAGGGCCGGTCCGACAGCAAGCCGCGGCTCGACATCCTCGGCATGCTCCTGGTCGCACTGGCCGCGCTGCTCATCATCTTCCCGCTGGTGCAGGGCCGTGAGTACGACTGGCCGGTGTGGACGTTCCTGATGATGGGCGCCTCGGTGATCGTCTTCGTCGTCTTCGGCCGGTACGAGTCGAACCGCGGCAAGACCGGCCGGGACCCGCTGGTCGTCCCCAGCCTCTTCCGCAAGCGCGGCTTCAGCGGCGGCATGATCCTCGGGCTGGTCTTCTTCTCGGCCATGCAGGGCTTCATGCTGGTGTTCAACCTCTACACCCAGATCGGCCTCGGCTACGCGCCGCTCAAGGCGGGACTGGTGATGGTGCCCTGGTCGGGCGGCATGATCGTCGGCTTCGGGATCGCTCAGGGTGTCGTCAAGTTCGGACGGGCCGTACTCCAGGCGGGCGCGCTCGTCATGGCGGTCGGCGTGTTCGGCGTGTGGCTGACCCTCGACATGGTGGGCGGCGGCGTCGGTCCCTGGCAGCTCCTGCCGTCGCTGCTCGTCACCGGCGTCGGGATGGGCCTGCTCATGGCGCCGTTCTTCGACATCGTACTCGCCAGCGTCGAGCAGCACGAGACGGGTTCGGCGTCCGGCACGATGACCGCGGTGCAGCAGCTCGGCGGCGCCTTCGGCGTGGCCATCCTCGGCACCGTGTTCTTCGGTCTGCTGGGCGGCGGGATCGCCACCGCCGTCGACCACCGCGCGGACGGCCTGCGGGGACAGCTGACCGCGGCCCATGTCGCGCCCGCGGCTCAGGACCGCCTTGTGGCCGACCTGCGTACCTGCACCTCGGACCGCGCCGTCGCCAAGGATCCCGCCGCGACCCCGGCGTCCTGCGCCCGTCTGGAGAAGGACACCCGGTCCGCCGTGACCTCGCCCCAGGACGGCGCCCGGATACCCGCCGCGTTGCAGGCCACCGCGCAGTCGGCCTTCCGGAGCGGTTTCGGCTCCGTCATGCAGACGGTGCTCTGGATCGTCGCCGGCATGCTCGCCCTGACCTTCCTGCTCGCGTTCCTCCTGCCGCGCCACGCGCGCCCAGAGGATTCCGCCGGGCACTGAGCCCCGGCCGCGCCGCCATCGGCGTCGGCGAACGGGACGGCCGGGTACCTCTCCAGGGGTGCCCGGCCGTCCCGTTTCAGATGCGGGCCGGCCTCCCCCGGGGCGGGCGTCCCGGACGGCACCCCGGGCGCGGTCCGCGCGGCACACAGCGCGTACCGTGCGAGCGAGCGGACAGGGACGCGCGTACGACGGCGGAGAGCGGGACGCCGGTCCATCGAAAACACGCGGCACCGCTCACCCGGCGCACCCGCCGTCACACCGCCCGACCCGCACCGTCCCGGAAGGACGAGCCCCGTGCTCACGTCGTACGCAGCCCACTTCGACACACCCGCCGGGTACCTCGACTTCGCACGGTTCGGTCCGCCGTCGCGGGACGCCGTGACCGCCACCGCGCGAGCCATGGAGGAGTCCGCCCGCGCGGATCACTCCACCGTGGACGGCCTGATGCGCGCGGAAGCGACCGCCCGGGACACGGCCGCGCGCCTCGCGGGCACCGACAGCCAGCACACCGTCCTGCTCCCGAACGCGTCCACCGGACTGTTCCACGCCGCCCTCGGCATCAGGGAGGGCGTGGTCCTCGCACCGCGTTCCGACTTCCCGGCCAACCACTACCCGTGGCGCCGGACCGCCGGCCTGGGCCGGGCCGCACCGCGCTGGCTCGATCCGGCGCCCGGCAGCGGGGTCACCCCGGACCTGGTCCGTGCCGCGCTGACCGACGACGTCGTGGCCGTGTCCGTCAGCGCCGTGGACTTCCGCACCGGCTTCCGCGCCGACCTGGCGGCGCTGCGCGAGGCGATCGGACCGGACCGACTGCTGATCGTGGACGCCATCCAGGCGTTCGGCGTGGCCGCGATGGCCTGGGACGCGGCCGACGTGGTGGTGGCGGGCGGTCAGAAATGGCTGCGCGCGGGCTGGGCCACCGGCTTCGCGACGCTGTCCGATCGTGCGCTGGAATCCCTCGAACCGGTCCTCACCGGCTGGACGGGCGTCGAGGACGTCGGCTTCTTCGACGGAACGGAACACCCGCCCGCCCCGGACGCGCGACGGTGGTCGATCACCAACCTCAGCCCGGTGACGGCCGCCGCGTTCGCCGCCGCGCTGGACCTCGTCGAGCGGCACACCGTCGCGGCGATCGAGGCCGCCATCGCCGCCCGGATCGCCGAACTCACCGAGGTCGTCGAGGAGCACGGCGGCCACGTCCTCTCCCCCACCGACCCGGCCCGGCGCGCGGGCATCCTCTCCTTCACGATGCCGGACCACGATCCCTCCGTCGTCGCGAAGGCGTTGCACGCCGAGGGAGTCACTCCGACGGTACGCACCGACTCCCTCAGACTCTCCCCGCACGCCTCGACCCCACCGGAGGCATGCGACCGGGTGGCCACCGCGCTGTCGTCACTGCGGAACTGAACCTGCGGAACTGAACACCGCCGGCCCACGAACCCCGCGTGACACCCGTTCACCCTGCGGATCGCCGGGCACGGCGTCACCATCGAATTCGTGCGAGGCCGCGCACGCCGTCTCGCAGGCGATCCGCCCCGGCTGTGCGAGATCCCGTGAGTTGTCCTGAGTCCTGCCGAGTCTCGGCCGGTCAGGCGATCGGACTGCACGACAGGTCGGTGGCCGCGGCGAGCCGTCGCTCGCAGTGGGCGCGGTCCGAGCCGGTGCAGATGACATAGGCGAAGCGGCCCAGGCAGCCGTTCGGGGGCAGCCGCAGTTCGGCGCCGGGATCCGCGATCGGCTCCGCGTACAGCAGCCCCTGGGACGGGTCCACCGGCGGGACGAAGACCTCGTCGACGCGGCAGTCCCGAGGCGGACAGCTGAACCGGATGCCGGTCGCACGGTGCTCGGTGGGGGTCAGGTCGGGGGCCAGGGCGAGGTCGACGGCCACCCGGCCGGGGTGGATCCCGGTCGCCAGCTGGCCCAGCCAGGGGATCAGGTCGCCGCCGAGGCGGGCGTTGACCTCGTAGCAACCTCTGGCAAAAATCCGGCATTTATGCCTCCGCTTCGCATCGGGAAGCAGGAGTTCATTGGCATTCGGGTCACTTTGGTGGACTTTGTCGAAGTGGCGTGTTTCTGCCAGGCGGTTTGCCGGGCCTGTTCCCGGCCCGCCGACCGGCCCACCGGCTGCCATGGTTGCTGCGAGGCATCCCGGGCTCAATCACCGGTCGAGGCCCCGTCCAACGCGAACTTCCGTCTTTTCCGCATGCCCTCACGAGGAGTCCGCATGTCCCGTATCCGTGCCGCCGCAGCCGCCCTCACCCTCGCCGCGTTCATGTCGGTCCTGGCCGTCCACTCGAACACAGGCGCGGACGACTCGGGCTGGGGCTCGGCCCGAGTCGGTGGCGACGACTCCGGCTGGGGCTCGGCCCCGGTGACCACCGACTCCATACCGGCCGGCGACCTGCGGATCTGACCCACCCATCCGGCTCCGGGCGCAATGCCGGGGGCGCAACGCCACTGGACGAGGGGAAGTTCATGACTGAGCACGACGTCGAAGTCCTGGCCATCGGAGCCGGCCCGGCCAATCTGGCGCTGGCCGTGACGATGGAGGAGCTCGCGCCGTCCCATCTGGCGGGCGGGACCCTTCTGCTGGAACAGGGCGACACCGTCGCCTGGCAGCGCGGCATGCTGCTGCCCTGGTCGCAGAGTCAGGTCTCCTTCCTCAAGGACCTGGTGACCCTGCGCAACCCGCGCAGCAAGTTCTCCTTCGTCAACTACCTTCACCAGATAGGGCGGTTGGAGGAGTTCATCAACCTCTCCACCTTCACCCCCTACCGCAGCGAGATATCCGACTACCAGCGCCGGGTCGCCGGATCCCTTGAGCAAGTCCGGGTGCGGTACGGCTCCAAGGTCACCTCGCTGGTACCGCGCCGGGACAGCAACGGCGCCGTCGACGGCTGGGTGGCAGGCACCGCGGACGGCGCGGTCATCACCGGCCGTCACCTCGTCGTGGGCGCCGGCCGCGACGCCAACGTCCCTGCGGTCTTCCGCGGGCTCGGCGCCGACCGTGTCATCCACAGCACCGAGTACCTGGACCGCATCGCCGCCCGGCCCAAGCGCGCGGGTGAGCGGGTGGTGGTCATCGGCGGGGCACAGAGCGCCGCCGAGATGTTCCACTCCGTACAGCAGGACCTGCCCGGCTGCGCGCCGACGCTGATCATGCGCTCGATCGGCCTCAACCACTACGAGACCAGCAAGTTCACCAACGAACTGTTCCACTCCGGCTTCGTCGACGATTTCTACGACGCGGACGCCACCGCCCGCGGCAGCATCCTGGAGGAGATGCACCGCACCAACTACGCGGGGCTGACCCCGTCCATGCTGGAGCAGCTCTACCGGCAGGTCTACCTGGACCGGATGCGCGGCGACAAGGGCCTCGCGATCCGCACCATGACCAACGTCACCGACGTCCGGGACACCGGCGACGAGCTCGTCCTGACCCTGGCCAACCGGCTGACCGGCACCGTCGAGGAGATCTCCTGCTATGTCGTCCTGCTCGGTACCGGGTTCCGCTCCGAGCAGCCCGCCGTCATCCGGAACCTGGCCGCCGCGCTGAACCTGGAGAAGATCGAGGTCGGCCGCGACTACCGCCTGAACATCGGCGAACAGGCCACGGCCAGCTGCTACTTGCAGGGCGTCAACGAGGCCACCCACGGCATCGCCGATTCGCTGCTGAGCATCCTCGCCAAGCGCAGCGAGGAGATCGCGCGGAACCTGATCGGCCACGCCCCGCGGTCCCCGAAGGCCGCGCCCCGGCCGGCCACCGGGGACCGCGAGCCGGTTCCGGCCGGCTTCTGAATTCCCCGGCCCGCACCCGCCCGGCGCGACGAGCCCGTCGGCAGGCCCGCTCCTGCCTCTCCCTAAGGAACTCCCCTTGGACATCCGTCATTTCGACCGTGCCGCACTCGACGTGGAGAACAGCTGGTCGCAGCGGCTGCTGCCGTGGCCCACGCTCAACGCGCCCTTCGAAGGCGCCCAGAGCGTCATCCTGGCCGGTGCCTCCTCGCCCAGGCACGCCCACCACGAGTACGAGATCTTCATCGCGGTGAAGGGCGAGGCCTGGATCGAGTCCCGCGGCGAGCGGCTGCCCTTCGTGGCCGGCGACATCGTGCACTTCCCGCCGGGCCACGAACACCAGGTCATCAACGAGACCGACACCGACTTCGAGATGTTCAGCGTCTGGTGGGACCAGGACATGAGCGCGGTCTTCACCGCACGCCACGAGAGCGAGGGCTGAGCCATGCCGTCCCTCAACGAGCTGGGCGACCGGCGCGTCATCGTCATCGACACCCCGCCCACCCCCAACGGCAGCCTGCACGTCGGCCACCTCGCCGGCCCGTTCATGCCCGCCGACGTACACGCCCGGTATCTGCGGGCCACCGGACGCGGCGTCCTGTACTCCTCCGGCACGGACGAGAGCCAGACCTACGTCCTGGCCAGTGCCCGCAGGCTCGGCATCGCGCCCGAAGAGCTGGCCCAGCGTTCGTGGACCGGCATCCGCGACACCCTGGAGACGATGGGCGTGTCCGTCGACGGCTTCGCGCCGTACGACGACGGCTACCGTGCCACCGTCCTGAAGTTCGTCCAGGAGCTCCACGCCGCCGGCGAGTTCGAGCTGCGTACGGTGCGTCTCCCGTACTCGGAGAAGACCGGCGAGTTCCTCGTCGAGGGCCTGGTGTGGGGCGACTGCCCGATCTGCCTGTCGGAGAGCCGCGGCGGCCTGTGCGAGACCTGCGGCCACCCGAACAACTTCGACGAGCTGATCGGTGCCCGCTCCACCGTCGACCCCACCGACGAGCTCACCACCCGCGAGGCCGAGATCCTTGTCCTGCCGATGGAGGACTACCGGGACCGCCTCACCACCTACTACGCCGAGAAGCTGCCCTATCTGCGGCCCCACATGGCCCAGTTGGTGCGTGAGCTCCTGGACCGCCCGCTCGCCGGCTTCGCCATCACGTACCCCATCAGCTGGGGCATCGAGGCGCCGTTCCCCGAGACCCCCGGGCAGGTCATCAACGCCTGGGTCGAAGGCATTCCGGCGGTCATGTACACCACCGACTACGCGGCCCGGCAGCTCGGTGAGGAGACCGCCGGCTCCGACGAGCTGTGGCGGGCCGACCGCGACCATGAACTGGTCTACTTCATCGGCTTCGACAACATCTGGTTCTGGGGCCTGACCCACCTCGCGCTGATCATGGCCCACGAGGGCCGGTACATCGTCCCCGACGCCATGATCGTGAACGAGTTCTACGAGCTGGAGAACGAGAAGTTCTCCACCAGCCGCGGCCACGTCCTGTACGTCGAGGAACTGCTCAAGGAGGTCCCGCGCGACCTCGTCCGGTTCTACCTGGCCCTGGCCAGCCCCGAGAACCAGCGCACCAACTTCAGCCGGGCGGCCCTCGACAAGATCACCGGAGAGCGGCTCGTCCAGCCCTGGCAACGGCTGCGCGCCCGGCTCGCCGAGGCGACCGGGACGGCCGGCGCCACCACCCTGCCGGTCTCCGACCGGGCCCGCCGGCACGCGGCGATCATGCTGGAGCGCTTCGCCGCCTGCTACGAACTGGAGGGCTACAGTCTCACCCGCGCCGCCGACCTCATCTGCGTACAGCTGGAGCGACTGGCCCGCTGGGCCGAGGGACTCGACCTGAGCTGCCAGAAACTCGACCGGACGGCGCTCGGCGACCTGTTCCTGGAGACCCGCGCCCTCATCGCCTGTGCCTCGCCGATCCTGATCGACCTGGCCGAGGCGGCCGCGCTGGCCGACGGGTTCGACGGCTCGCTCGGTTTCGAGACCTTCGCGCACTCCGAGGTCAAGCCCGTCGCCCTGCCGCCGCTCGGCACGCCCACGGTCCAGGCCGGCTGACGCCGTGCGGATCATCGTCGTGGGAGGCGGAGTGATCGGCCTCCTCACCGCACTGGAGTGCTCGCTCGCGGGCGCCGAGGTGAGCGTCGTGGACCGGGGCGGGATTCCCAAACCCGGAGGCCAGCTCCTACGACCGGCACCGGGTCCTGCGGGCCCTGCACGCGGGCGCGCCGGAGGCCGCGGCGGCCATCGAGGCCCATCACCGGTGGGCCGAGGTCGAATCCCGGCTCGGCGCCGACGTCTACCACCGGGTCGGGGCCCTGACCGTACTGTGCCCCGGCGATCCAGAGGCATCGGCCGCCGCACTCGCCGAGGTGCCGGGCACGGTGCGGCTCGATGAGCGGGAGACCGCCGAGCGTTATCCGCACCTGCGGCTGCCGCGCGGCAGTCGAAGGAGGCGACGGCGAAGTCGATGACGCTCTGGTCATGGATCAGAACAGCACTGTGCGGATGGCCGTGGTGGGAGATCATCGCGGCCTTGCGGTCGAAGACGATCAGACGCGCGAAGCCGTCGCTGAGTGTGCGGACTTCGGCCCCGAGCTGCGCCACGCGCTCCACGTAGGCGACGGTCGGCTGGTTGTAGCGAGCGGTGTGCTGGTAGAGCGTGCGGATCTTGACTCCGCGGAGCAGCATGTTCTCGTCCCGCGCTATCGCCTCTTTGAGGACGGGAGTGGGACGGCCACCGCCGGGCTGTGAGGTGAGCATCTCGGTGGTGCAGGACGCGGCCAGCTCGGTGAGCGTGCTGCGCACCAGGTCGAGTGTCAGCAGGATCTCGATACCCGAACTCTGCAGCCACTTGGCCCGGGTGGCCGCGTACAGGGGGTGCAGCCGTTCATTCTCCGCGCGTGGCTGGGCGACCGCGCTCTGCTGGTCCCGCAGGTCCTGTTCCATCGGGAAGAGAGTCTGGGCCACCGCGCTGCCGGGGCTGACGGCCCTGAGCATCCCGGGCTGGTCGTCGGCCGGACACAGCAGTCCCATCGTGCTCAACTCCGCGAGTGCCTCGTCCACTTCCTCGACGGTCTCGCCTAACCGGCCGGGGAGAGAGGCGGGGAGCACGGCCGAGCTGTTCAGCGCCAGCTCGTAGATGGCTATGCCAACCGCGCTCAACTTCGTCCGTCCTGACGCTTCCAAGCTAATCGACATTCTTGATGGGCGAATGAACGGGTCGCGGAGCGGTGCCATTCTTACGGGTTCGACAAGGAACCGTATGGCAGTTCAGTGCAACATCCGATCATAGGAGACGCATCGATGACCAGCGACAACGCGGCCGACGCCGAGTCGTCGAACCGTCCGAGGCGACACTTTCCACGTCTTTGGACGACCAACTGATTGACACGCCCCGCCAGTCCGGACTCACGCCCCTGAACAACGACCAAGCCATGCCCCTCGAAAGGCGGTTCGCCCACGCGAGGGGCGGCGGGCACTCCCCCGACACCGACCCGCAGGCAGCCATCAGGCGTCCAGGGGGCCTTCGCTCGTTGTCATGTTGCCGGGTGTGCGAGGGCCTGGTGGCGGGCCGGGACGAGGTGGAAAGCTTCATCGCGCGTTCACAGTGCCGCGTGAGCACACCGTGAGGCCATGCCCTCCGTCGAGCACCGCCCCGGTCAGTCAACGTGACAGCGCCCCCGGCCGCGTACGCCCAGGTCTGCGACCGGTACGGCATCCGCGGGAGCATGGTCAGAGTCGCCACGCCCACCCGCAGCGCCTGGTCCGTGCCCGCGGAACCGAGCGGCGAAGCCGGGGCGCCCTCTCAGCCCGGTCAACCACGCGTCCCGGACGGCACTCGCTTCGACCACCTTCGAGCCCCTGAACCGCCCTTCCGTACGCCGGTATGGTCCCTGGCCCGACGGACGGACCGCCCCGGCCGGTCCGCCTCCGAAGACCCCGTGGTCTGCCACATGTGCGACTTCCACGGCTGCACCGACCGGGCACTGGTTTTCTCGACGGGGCGGTAGTCCCGCAAACTGCCCGTCCACGCGCACCCTGTCGCTTTCATCCGTCATGGGCGGGTAGACGATCACGGAACGCCGGTCAGACACAAAGCGTCACCAGCAGTTACGGCCGCCGTGTCCGGGAGCAGCGTGCGACACCGAATTCAGATGCAGTGCGGGAGGATATCGCCCATGGTGACGAGCCGAGCCGACGCCCGGATCAAGCATCCCAGGCATGAGCGCCGCGGCGAACCCCGGCTGCCGGGAGTGGCCGCCACCCTCATCGCCATCGCCCTGTACGTGGGCCTGCCGCAGCAGCTCCTGGTCGCACCACGCTATGTGCTGCCCGCTCTGGAACTGCTTCTCCTGGTGCCGCTCGTCGCGATCAATCCCAAGAGGCTCACCCGGCAGACCGCCGCCTTCCGGTTCCTCTCTCTGACCCTCGTGCTCCTCATCGTGGCCAGCAACCTCACCGCGCTCGGCATCCTCATCCACGAGTTGGTCCACGCCGACGTGAAGGACGGCCGCTCCTTGTTGGTAGCGGCTCTGCGGGTATGGCTCACCAACATCATCGCGTTCGGCCTCACCTACTGGGAACTGGACCGCGGTGGCCCTGTGGCACGCACTCAGGCCCCTCGCGGCGATCTGCCCCTGGCCGACTTCCGCTTCTCGCAGGACGAGAACGACGGCGCGGTCGAGGAGGTCGCCGACGGCGCCAGCGGCACCTCCGACTGGGTCCCCACTCTCGCGGACTACCTGTACATCTCCGTCACGAATTCGACGGCCTTCAGCCCCACCGACACGATGCCCCTCTCGACCCGCGCGAAGCTGCTGATGAGTGTCGAGAGCGTCGCCGCCCTCCTGACGTCCCTCCTCGTCATCGCTCGCGCCGTCAGCATCCTCCACTGACGACACCGGCAGCGGGAGTTCCCGGGGTGACCATGGAAAATGCCGTTGCGGATCTGGCGCCCGTGCGAGGGTTCAGCGAGACACCACCATGCCGTGATGGCGGTAGGCGGTGCCGAGGATCTCGTCGCGGCCGTGGAAGTGCACAGTGACTCTCCGGCCGTCGGAGCGCTTGACACTCCCCGTAAATCCGTTCCACGGACCACTGCTCAACGCCATGAGCCGGGGTACTCGGCGCGCATGGCGAAATTCGGCCTTTCAGGGCGAAAAGAACACAGCGGTGGCGACGATGTACCGACGCCCGAGGAGGCCGGGCCCGGGCCCGAGGTGGAGCGGCGGGCGCCGGATGCGCCGACGAAGCTGCCCAGGCGGGCGTGGGGCAAGGTGTTCAGCGGGAGCCTTCGGGAGTTCAAGGAGGACGAGCTGGCCGACCGGGCGGCGGCACTGACCTACTACGGGGTCCTCGCCTTGTTCCCGGCCCTGCTGGTCCTGGTCTCCCTGCTGGGCATCACCGGCAGGTCGACCACGGACAAGGTGCTGAACAATCTCAGACAGCTCGCTCCCGGCCCGGCCCGCGACATCATCACCCGCGCCGTGGAGCAGTTGCAGGGCAACGCCGGCACCGGCTCCGTCGTGGCGATCGTCGGCCTGGTGGTGGCCATATGGTCGGCATCCGGGTACGTCGCGGCGTTCATCCGCGCCGCGAACGTCGTCTATGACATGCCCGAGGGCCGCCCGGTGTGGAAGATCCTGCCGGTGCGCGTCGGTGTGACGGTCGTACTGATGGTGCTGACGGTGGTCAGTTCGCTGATCGTGGTCTTCACCGGTGGCGTGGCCCGCCAGGTCGGCACGGCGCTGGGGATCGGGGACACCGCGCTGACGGTGTGGTCGATCGCCAAGTGGCCCGTCCTGGTCGTGCTCGTCATGGCGATGATCGCGATCCTGTACTGGGCGAGTCCGAACGCGAAGGTGAAGGGCTTCAAGTGGATCACTCCGGGCAGTTTCCTGGCCCTGGTGATCTGGATGATCGCCTCCGCCGGATTCGCGTTCTACGTGGCCGACTTCGCCTCGTACAACAGGACCTACGGCACGATGGCCGGTGTCATCGTCTTCCTGGTGTGGCTGTGGATCAGCAACCTCGCGATCCTGCTCGGTCTGGAGTTCGACGCGGAAGCGGTACGCCAGCGGGCCATCGCCGGGGGCATGCCGCCGGAGACCGAGCCCTACACCGAGCCGCGCGACACCCGGAAATGGGACGAGGAAGACCTCCGCCGCCTCGACGAAGGCGATGAGTGACGGACCAGGCGCTCGGCGCGTAACAGCGCATCTCTGTTCGTGGCAGCTCTTTTTCTCCTGAACTCCGCGGTTCGGGGTACTCGCCCACTCATCGGACGGCCGGGGCACCGCGCGCGACCCGACTGACAGGAACGAGACAGAGCAGAAGGTGATCGCGTGTCGAGTACACAACCGCACGACCCCGGCTTGGGCCGGCTGACGCACGACGTGGGGCACAAGCCGGTGGGCGAGCTGGTGCAGCAGGCCTCGCAGCAGCTCACCGAGCTGGTGCGCGGCGAGATGAAGCTGGCGCAGGCGGAGATGACGGAGAAGGGCAAGCGCTACGGCAGGAGTGGTGGGCTCTTCGGCGGTGCCTCACTGGTCGGATTCTTGACGCTGCAGGCGCTGGTGGCCACCGTGATCGCAGCGGTGGCCCTGCTGCTGCCGGTGTGGGCCGCGGCCCTGATCGTCACCGCCGTTCTCGGCGTCATCGCCGCGGTCCTGGCCCTCAGCGGCAAGAAGCAGGTCAGCAAGGCCGCCCCACCGACACCCCAGAACACGATCGAGAACGTCAAGGCCGACGTGGCCGAGATCAAGAGGAGCGCACACCGATGACCGACACGCCCCGTGATCAGCACAGCGCCCCCAGCCCCGAACAGCTCCGCGAGCAGGTCGAGCGGACCCGCCAAGAACTCGGGCAGACCGTCCAGGCCCTCGCCGACAAGACCGACGTCAAGGCCCGCGCCCAGCAGAAGGCCGGCGAGGTCAAGGAGCAGGCCGCTACCAAGGCCGGCCAGCTGAAGGAGCAGACCGTCGTCAAGGCCGACGCGCTCAAGGCCCAGGCCGCGAAGGCCACCTCCCAGGTCCAGGACAAGCTGCCCGACCCGGTCAAGGACAAGGCCGCCCAGACGGCGGGGCAGGTCCGCGCCGCGGCAGCCCGGGCCGGACGCATGTGGGAGGAGAAGGCGCCCGAACCTCTGCGGCAGAAGGCGGCACAGTCCGCGCGGCTGGCGCGGGACAACCGAACCGTGCTGCTGGTCGCCGCCGCGGGCGTCACCTTGCTGTGGCTGGCAGGCCGCCGCAAGAAGGGCTGAACAGATGAAAGCCTCGAAGATCGCCTACAAGCCGGTCGGACTCGTCCTGGGCGCCGCCAGCGGAATGATCGCCGGGGCCGCTTTCAAACAGGCGTGGAAAGTACTCGGTCACGACAAGGACGCCCCCGACGCCACCGACGAGGACCGCACCTGGAGCGAGGTACTCCTGGCCGCCACGCTCCAGGGCGCCATCTTCGCGGCGGTCAAGGCCACCGTCGACCGCGCCGGCGCCGCCACCACACGCCGCCTGACCGGAACCTGGCCCGGCTGACAAAGCGACGTGGGGGCCGGCAGGACGCGGAGTCGGCCCCCACGCCGACGCTGCCGGCCCGAGGCGGACGCAGCCCTCCGCTGCCGGTCACGCTGGTAACCCTCAACCAGCAGCAGGGGCGACAAGACCCGGCCGGCCGTGGGAGCAATTCCCGCCCGTAGTCGCCTTGGGGATGCCCATCCGGCGCAGCAGAGCGCGAGTGAGGCGAGCGTCCAGTGTGGTGCGCCAGGTGACGTCGGGATACAGGGAACGCAGATGTGACAGGGCCCTGGTGCCAAGGCCGCAGTCGCGGAACGGTTCGTCCAGGACGACGTCGGTGATCACGCCCTCGGCGCACTTGTCGCACGCTCGATAGGTCACGCGCCCGATCACCCTGCGGATGTGCACCAGCAGGAGACACTCCCACCCGCACCCTCCGGAGAGGAAGACCGCATGAGGTCGACACCGCGGTAGGCCAGCAGCCTGCGATGCCACCGGCCCCGACGCCGTCCGGTGCGCCGGTGGCTTCGCTCGGCCGGCCGTGGTGAGGAATGTGCCCAAAGCCCGGTACGAACAAGGGCGTTACTCCTGGCATACATCTGATGTGTCCGCATAGCCATCGCGAGTGCCCCCTCACCACGGACACATGTCACGCCGCCGTAAAGCTCTCGGTGTGATCGACGCGGTGACGGCCGTCCACGAACGCTTTGAAGGCTGAGCACCCGCGCGACAGACAAGGGGGCCGTGCTGTGCGGCGCGCCGACTGTCTGCCGGCGGCCCGGCTCCGCTTGAGTCCGGCCTCGACCATCGACGACCGGCCCTCGATGTTGCGCCTTTAGGCGACTGGAACACATTCGATTTCAGCTGCCCGCCCGGCTTGCCGTTGCCGGCAGCAGGGCGCGGACAGCGGCGGTCAGGTGCGAGGCGGGCGGGTGGCGGTGTCGAGGTAGAAGGCGTCGATGCTCTGGACGGCCTGCTCGAACTCCGCCAGGTTGACCGGCTTCGTCACATAGGCGTTCGCGTGGCTGCTGTACGCGTCGGCAACGTCGTCGGGAGCGGTGGACGTGGTGAGCACGACCACGGGGATGGTCTGGAGGTTCTCATCCGTCTTGAGGATGCGAAGGAGGTCGCGTCCGTTCATCCGGGGCATGTTCAGATCCAGGACGATCAGGTCCGGGCGCACGCTGGCGGGCGCGCGCAAGTGCTCGAGCGCGGCGACTCCGTCGGTGACCTGGACCAGGTTGCGGGCCCCGCGCTCGGAGAGGGCTTCCTCGATGAGCAGGGCATCGGCCAGGTCGTCTTCGACGAGAAGAACGTCGAAGGGCCGAGCGGGGGTGGTCATCATCGGATGCTCCATCGGTGCTTCGTGGGAGTTGTGGAAGAGCCCCGGCCAGCGACGCCGGGCACCCTGGCGGGTCATGCCGCAGGCAGCACCGATCTGCGGATATCCGGCACCCGCGCGGGCGGCGGACACGGCCGCGCCCCGCTGGAGGCGCTCGGCCGCCTGCTGGAGCTGGTCCAGCATGTAGAGCAGGGCCAAGGCTCGCGCCGAATCCCCCTCCGTCGTGGACGGGACTTCTTCCAGTAGTTGCAGAGCAAGGCGCCTCGCGAGCTGACCGACCGCCGCGTCCGCGACGACTGCCGTCTCCTCGGGGGTGGTTCGCAAAACGAAGTTCTTGCCAGGCATGTGCGGCACCTTAGCCTTGAGCCGACCCTGCGACAACTGTGGTTGTCGAACACCCTCTACAGTGGCCGCTGCCCCGTATGTTGCAGGCGGCCAGGACAGTGGAGGGGTACACGGCATGAGCGGGAACACGAGAGCGCGTACACGGGAGTCTTCCACCTGGACGACCCGCCGGTGGCTGCGCGTCGGGGCGGCCGTCGCGCTGACGGTCCTCACCCTCCTCGCGGTGACGGGAGCGTGGGTGCTGGCGCGGACGGAATCGATCAGCGAGAACCTCGTGAACGTGAAGTCTCCCGCCCTGAGTACATCGTTCCGTCTGGAGTCGGCGCTGCTGAACCAGGAGACCGGCATCCGCGGATACGGCCTCACCGGCACCCCCGGCTTCCTCGCCCCCTACCGGCAGGGGCTCACCGACCAGGCGACCTACACGGCCCGCCTGACAGAACTGCTCCACGGTGACGCGGCCGCCCTGAAGGACCTGAAAACCGTGCAGGACGCCGCGGATACCTGGCAGAAGACGATCGCCCGTCCGATCGCCGCCTCACCCGCCGGAACACCCTCTCCGCTGACCGCCGAACGGGCCGCGGCGGGCAAGAAGGCCTTCGACGCGCTCCGCAGTGCCCTGAGCGGTCAGCAGCAGCGGCTGCGGACGGAGCGGGCGCTGGCAGTGGAAGACCTCAATGCCACGATGGTGCTGCGGAACTGGCTTTTCACCGCGATCGCGGTCGTCATCGCGGCTCTCACGGTGGCGGTCTTCGAGGGACTGCGCCGCGGCATCACCGTACCCCTGGACCAGCTCGGCGCGGACGCCCGCGCTGTCGCCGACGGCGACTTCGACCACGCCATCACCCTCACCGGGCCCGCGGACCTGCGTCTGCTCAGCGGCGAGATCGACTTCATGCGCCGACGTCTCGTACGCGAGCTGGCGTTCACCGAAGAGGCACGCCTGCGCCTCGACGCGCAGGCCGCCGACCTTCAGCGCTCGAATGCCGAGCTGGAGCAGTTCGCGTACGTGGCCTCCCACGACCTCCAGGAGCCGCTGCGCAAGGTCTCCAGCTTCACCCAGCTCCTGCAGCGCCGCTACGGCGGCCAGCTCGACGCCCGGGCCGACCAGTACATCGAGTACGCGGTCGACGGGGCGAACCGCATGCAGACCCTCATCAACGACCTCCTCGACTTCTCCCGCGTCGGCCGCGTCCACCGCGAACTCCAGAGCGTCGACCTCGACTCGGTGCTGAAGCGAACCCTGTCCTCCCTCAGCGTGAGCATCGAGGAGACGGGCGCCTCGATCACGCACGACCCACTGCCGCCACTGGTCGCCGACCCCACCCAGATGGGCATGCTCTGGCAGAACCTGATCGGCAACGCCATCAAGTTCCACCGCCCCGACCACGCCCCCGAGATCCACATCGCTGCCGCGCGGGAAGACGCGCTGTGGCGGTTCACGATCACCGACAACGGCATCGGCATCGCCCCCGAATACGCCGAGAAAGTCTTCGTGATCTTCCAGCGGCTCCACACCAAAGACGCCTACAAGGGCAGCGGCATCGGCCTGGCCATGTGCAAGAAGATCGTCGAGTTCCACGGCGGCACCATCTCCGTCGACCCCGGCTACCGAGACGGCGCCCGCATCACCTTCACCCTCGCCGACGAACCCCCCAAAGCGATAGGTCCCTCCACCCTGCCGGAAGCGACCCGCGCCGACACGGAACCAGCACCGTGACCGTTCCCGCCGCAGACACCCCCGGCAGACCCACACCAGAACCGGCGTACCGCATCCTCCTCATCGAGGACGACCAGGCGGACGCCCTGCTTGTCGAGGAACTCCTCCAGGACACGGGACTGCGCTTCGAGCTCATCACGAGGACCACCCTCGCCGAAGCCCGCACCGAACTCGCCGCCGACGCGATCGACTGCGTCCTCCTCGACCTCCATCTGCCCGACGGGTCCGGCACCGAGACCATCGCCGCCGTCCGGGAGCTCGCCCCCCACACCGCCGTGATCGTCTTCACCGGCCTGTCCGAGACGCAGGCCGGAGCCGAGGCGATGGCCGCCGGCGCCCAGGACTACCTCGTCAAAGGCAAGGTCGAAGCCGACCTGCTGCACCGGACCGTCCGCTACGCCGTGTACCGCAGCCAGACCGAGCACGCGACCGCCGAGGCCCAGAAGGCCCGCCTGCACGCCGAGGAGAACGCCCGCCTGGAACGGGGCCTGCTGCCCCAGCCCATCCTCGACACCTCCACGGTCACGGTGACGAGCCGCTACCTGCCCGGTGCCGAAAGGGCACTGCTCGGAGGGGACTTCCTCGACGTCGTCGAAAGCGACGACGGCCTCCTGCACGCCGTGGTCGGCGACGTCAGCGGACACGGATCGGACGCCGCCGCGGTCGGCGTCTGCCTCCGTATCGCCTGGCGCTCCCTCGTCCTCGGCGGACATCACGGCCCCGATCTCCTGCACCTCATGGAACGCATCCTGATCGCCGAACGCGGTCCCCAGCCCCTGTTCGCCACCTGCACCCTGCTCACCCTCGACCAGAACGCCGCCACCGCCACCCTCTACCTGGCCGGCCACCACGAGCCCCTCCTCACCACCACCGAAGGCACCCGGGAACTGGTCGCCGTACACGGAATGGCCCTGGGCATCGCCCCGAAGCTCGGTACCTGGCCTGCCACGGTGATCCCGTTGCCGGCCGCCGGCGCCCTGACCCTCTACACCGACGGCCTCACCGAGGGACACAACGGCTCGAACACCGAGCGGCTCGGCATCGAAGGACTCCTCACGCTGATCCGCGGCCTGCCGCCAACAGACCCGGCCGCCCACGTCGACCGCCTCATCAAGGAGACCCAGGCATTGAACGCCGGCCGTCACACCGACGACCTCGCCGTACTTCGCCTCGACTGGGACAACCGGTGAGTACCGATCCGCGCGCCTGAAGCTCCATCCTGACGCTGCGGCGCGTGCTGCGGCGGTTCGGCATGGACTGCCCGAATGCGGGTAACCGCGCTGTTGTCGGCCTCCAGCAGCCGGCGGTACGGGGGCTGGAACCGTGGGAGGGGCCTGATATGACGGTGACCGAGGCGACAGAACTACAGACCGTGGCACTACCGGAGATAGCGGACCCCTCGCGGGTCGCTCCCAAGGACGCCCGGCAGTTGTCCAGGCTGTTCTTCGACCAGCTCGCCGTTCTGGAAGAGGGCACGCCCGAGTACCAGTACGCGCGCAACACGCTCATCGAGATGAACATGACCCTCGTCCGCTTCGCGGCCGCGCGTTTCCGCAACCGCGGCCAGGACGAGATGGAGGACATCGTCCAGGTCGGCATGGTCGGACTGATCAAGGCCATCGACCGCTTCGAACTCACCCGCGAAGTCGAGTTCACCTCCTTCGCGGTTCCTTACATCGTCGGTGAGATGAAGCGCTTCTTCCGCGACACGAGCTGGGCCGTCCATGTCCCCAGGCGGCTGCAGGAAGCACGGATCCATCTCGCCAGGGCAACCGAGGAGCTCCGCAGCCGGCTCGGCCGCACCCCCACCGTCAAGGAACTCTCCCAGCTGATGTGCCTCAGCGAGGAAGAGGTCAACGAAGCACGCCTCGCCTCCAACGGCTACAGCTCAGCCTCCCTCGACGCGACCATCAGCTCCGGCGACGACGGTGAAGCCGCGCTGGCCGACTTCATCGGCACCGACGACAACGCCCTCGAACTCGTCGAGGACTTCAACGCCCTGGCCCCCATGATCGCCGAACTCGACGACCGCGAACGGCGCATCATCCACATGCGGTTCGTCGACGAGTGCACCCAGGCCCAGATCGGCGAACACCTCGGCATCTCCCAGATGCACGTCTCCCGCCTGCTCAACCGCACCCTCACCAAACTCCGCGAAGGCATGCTCACCACCGACTGACTCCGGCTCCCCGCAAGGACCGGCGGCGTGTCCCACCCGGCGAGGGCGGGACCGCCGCCGAGGCATCTGGGCCAGGGCCACGGCGACAGCGGCTGACAGGCCGCCGGCGATGGTGCCGGCCAAGAGCAGGCCTCCCTCCGGCAGCTCGATGGCCGCCGAGTGCGCTCCCCGCGGCGCTCGGAGACTGGTTCCCGCCGGGCCTGCCGGTCAACGCCCCCAACGCTCACCACGTCCACCTCGAAGGTCCGATCAGCCCTTCCCTCCAGCGGCGCCTGGACGTCAACGGCACGACTGGCATGTTCACCGTCCACCCCAACACCAGCCCAGGCGCTCGCTGTCTCTTCCGCCCGACGCCTTCAACGCAGTAGGCGGGCGGTCCGGTCTCCGGGGTCCCTCCGCGCAGGCCGCGCCAGCACCCGATCCGGGCTGGGCGGCGGGAATCGTGAAGATCACGCTACGGAACGTGCGCGGGACGCGTGTTGTCCCGTCCTACGGACACCCGGTCGGCCCGGGTCGGCAAACCGTGGGCGAAGTCAACGAACCCGTCAGGGAATTGAGTCCACGCAGCCGTGCGCGGACCGTCCGGGGCCGCCCGTCCCGGCCGCGCACGGCTGCGTGCACGGACGCTCGACGCGCGCGGTGGCCGCTCGGTCAAGCGCTGGAGTTGGTGAGGGCGAAGCAGGGCGAGAAGTCGTCGCGGTCGGGACGGGGCATCGCCCGCGACGGACCCCTCACGGGGACACCGCCGCGGGCGGTGCGGGGGCGGCGGCGGGAGCGGGGGTCAGGCGTTGCGAGAGGACGTAGGAGACCACGACCGCGACGATCACGAGGGGCATGACGGTGAGGCCCTGTGTCCCCAGGAGCAGGGTGGCCAGCAGCACCGCGGTCATCGGCAGTTTCAGCATCGCCACGCACATGGCGCCGACGCCCATCGCGAAGCCGGATGTCACGTCCAGCCCGGGGAGGTGGCTCATGGCCAGCCCGCCGGCCGCTCCCACGAACATCGACGGGAAGACCGGGCCGCCGCGGAAGCTGCTGAGGGAAAGGCTGTAGGCGACGGACTTGCAGACCACGAGAACGACCAGGGCGGCCGCCGTGTAGCCGGTCTGACCGGCCAGCAGCGGGCCGAGCGCGCTCTGGCCCGAGTACAGCACGTCGGACGCCGCCTTCCCCGTCCCCTCGGCGTACACCAGCGCGGCCACGCCCGCGAGGGCACCGGCCAGCGCGGTGGCCGGCACCCGCCGACGCTCGACCCGTGGCTGCAGGAAGAGGGCCGCCCGGCGGATGGCCGTCCCGAGCAGGGCGGCGGCCACTCCGATGGCGAGTGCCCAGCCGAACCCGGCGATGTCCGGGCGGTCGGCATGCGGCACTTGGCGAAGCACCAGGGAGTACGTACCCAGACCGGTCCACGACCCGAGTCCGGTGAAGATCAGTGCGCCGACACCGGCAGCGAGCAGGCCCGGCACCAGGACGACGCCCATCATCACGCCACCGAGGCCCGCCGCCTCCATGAGGAGGAACGCGCCGAGCAGAGGGGAGCCGAGCAGCGTGCTGACGGCCGCGAAACTCCCCGCGGCGCCCAGCACGGCGCTCGCGCTCGGCTGGATGTCACGCTTCACCGCCTTGACGGCGTACACCGCCAGGCCGCCGCCGAGCGCGATGAGCGGTGCCTCGGGTCCGAGCACCACGCCCAGGGCCAGGGAGGTCACGGCCGCGAGCGCGATGCCGGGCAGTTCCGCCGCCGACGGCGCTCCCTTGGCGACGAGACCCTCGGCCGGCTTGTGTCCCCCCTCCCCCGGCAGGTAGCGGATGGTCAGCGCCACGAGGAGTCCGGCCAGGGTCAGGAGCGGGACCGGCCACCACGACGGCGTCCCGTCGAAGCCCAGACCGCTGGGCAGGTCGGTGTAGGTCAGCGACTGGAGTTCGGACACGAGTGCGAGGAATCCGAACGCGACCGCGGAGATCGGGATGCCGAGGAGCGCCGTCATCACGAGCAGAACCGCGTACCGGCGAGTGCGGATCAGCGCGAGCGGATCCAGCGGTGCGCCGGAGGGAGGTTCAGCGGGTGTGGCCGACACGCTCATCGTCTCCTCGGTATCGGAAGCCAGCTGAAACACGTCGGCACACAGGCCTCGTGACTGTCGTATCACGGGACGACGGCCCGCTCCTGGTGTGCGGTCGGCAGTGGTCCGGCGAGGCACCGGACATCATCCGCACGGCTCAACCGCCAGGGACGGGGCCAGGTGCAGGACGGGACCGGGGACCGCCCCGGCGCCCGGCCGCGGACGGCGGAGCCGGGCTCCGAGCCCCTCACGGCCTGAGGACGCGCTTGTCGTCAGGCCGCCTTCTGGCGCCGGGCCGCGACCCGGCGCCAGATCACCCGCTGGCATCGGAGCGTGCCGGTGCCCACCACGATCAGTACGGCGATGTTGACCAGCAGCTGGACGAGGGATCCCCAGACTTTGTCCCAGTCGGTGAAGGCGGCCGACACCGCGATGTCCGCGGCGGCCGGGATCGTCGTGACCGAGATGAAGACGCCGAGCAGGGCGCTCGTCTTCGCCTCGGTGAGCGAGACGATGCCGACGATCCCGGCCAGGGCGGCGACGGCGAACGAGAAGAAGTCGGGGGTGTCGATCAGTTGGGAGACGGGCCGGATGCCCAGGCTGAACGCCTTCGACTCGAAGTCGCACGCGCGGATCAGCAGGCTGAAGAGATACGTGACGGCGACGGCCAGGAGGAATCCCACGAGCAGCGCTCGCAGCCCCTTGCGGATCCGCCGGCCGTCGCGCTGGTCGATGCCCAGGGCGACGCTGACGATCGCCCCGTACTCGGGGCCGACGACCATGGCCGCGACGATCAGGATCTGGGAGTTGGTGACGATGCCGACCGCGCCGATGAGGCCGGCGATGACCAGGTAGAGGTAGAAGCTCGGCGCGTACGTGCCCTCGGCCCGGATACGTGCCTCGACCTGGTCCCAGACGGGCGCGTGGGTGCGGGCCCCGAGTTCCTGCGCTCCGGTCCCGGCGCCTCCGCCGACGAAGGCCATGTCCACCGGCTCGATGACGATGGAGCCCCGGCTGTCCAGGTGCAGCGTACGAAGGGCGCGCAGGACGTTGTCCGCCGCTCCGGTCAGCACGTCGCAGACGATGGCGTCGCCGTCCGGATTGCGCGCGGCGGCGGGCTGCACGATCAGGTTCAGGACGGCGGGATCGCCCGAGAGAAGGTCGACGACCGGACCGGTGAGGTCCGGCGGACTCACCGCGCGGACATGGATCATGTCCAAACCTCGAACCTCCACGTCTGGCGGTGCGCGTCCGGCTGACGGACTCCTGAGGATGATCGCGCACACCGACCGGTCCTCCACGGCAACGCCGCGCGCCGGGTGTCCGGCGACGCACGGTCCGGAGGGAGGCTCGGGCCGACCGTCCACCGGTCGGCGGCCACAACGGGCGCGGTCACCGCTCCCGGCCGATAGTGACCTCAAAGGATCACTCTGACCTTGGGACGTCCATGGACCGCTATCCGCCCATCGCCGAGCACGGCCTGATAGGCGACCTGCAGACCACCGCGCTGGTGACCTCCCGGGGCGTCGTCGACTGGTTCGCCGCCCCGCGCTTCGACTCCCCGAGCATCTTCGCGGCCCTGCTCGACCATGACCGTGGCGGATACTTCAGGCTCGCGGCCGTCGACCAGGAGGCCACCTGCAAGCAGTTGTACTACCCGGACACGGCGGTGCTGGTCACCCGGTTCATGTCGCCCGACGGCGTGGGCGAGCTCATCGACTGGATGCCGCCGGACACCGGTCGCACGCCGACCGACCGGCACACCCTGTTCCGGACCGTACGCACCGTACGCGGCACCGTGCGCTTCGACCTGGAGTGCCGCCCCCGGTTCGACTACGGCCGGGCCACCCACGAGCTCGACCTGCGGCCCGAGGCGGCGGTGTTCCGCGGGCCGGGTGTCATCGCCTACCTCCAGAGCACCTTCCCGGTGGAGCGGGACGGCGACGACGTACGAGGCTCCGTCACGCTGAAGGTCGGCGAATCGGCGGCGGTCGTCCTGACCGTCTGTGACGCCGACGGCCAGGCACCGCCGCCGCCCACCGTCGAAGGAATCACCCAGAAGCTGTGGGACGCCGCCGGCTTCTGGCAGTCCTGGGTGCACGGCTCCAACTACCGGGGCCGCTGGCCCGACATGGTCAACCGCTCCGCCATCACCCTCAAACTGCTCACCTACGCCCCCACCGGCGCCCCCGTCGCCGCCGCCACCATGGGACTGCCCGAACAGGTCGGCGGCGAACGCAACTGGGACTACCGCTACACGTGGGTGCGCGACGGCTCCCTCTCCGTACGCGCCCTCCTCGACCTCGGATTCGTCGAGGAGGCCACCGCCTTCACCCACTGGCTCGGCGACCGTCTGCGCGACTCGGCCGCGAAGGGCGGCGAGCCGTTGCAGATCATGTACCGGGTGGACGGCGAGCCCCTGCTGACGGAGGAGATCCTCGGGCACCTGGAGGGCTATCGCGGGTCCGCCCCGGTGCGGCTGGGCAACGCGGCCGCCGACCAGCTGCAGTTGGACATCTACGGCGAGGCCCTCTACGCCCTGTCGGAGGGCCGCGAGGTCGCCGTCCAGGCCGGTTACCGCGGCTGGAAGATCCTCTCCCGCACCCTGGACTGGCTCGCCGACTCCTGGGACCGTCCCGACGAGGGCATCTGGGAAACCCGCGGCGGGCGCAAGGACTTCACCTACAGCCGCATCATGTGCTGGGCCGCGTTCGACCGCGGCCTGCGACTGGCCACCGCCTTCAGCCGCCCCGCCGACACCGACCGCTGGTCCAAGGCCCGCGACACCATCCTGGAACAGGTCATGGAACGCGGCTGGAGCGAGACGGCACAGGCGTACGTCCAGCACTACGGCGGAGACGCCGTCCTGGACGCCTCACTGCTGCTGATGCCCCGGGTGGGATTCGTGGCGCCCAAGGACCCGTCCTGGCTGTCCACCCTCGACGCCATGGACCGCACCCTCGTCTCCGACAGCCTGGTCTACCGCTACGACCCGGCGGCGTCTCCCGACGGACTACGCGGCTCCGAAGGCACCTTCAGCCTCTGCACCTTCCTCTACGTCGACGCCCTGGCCCGCGCCGGACGCCTGCGACCGGCCCGCTACACGTTCGAGAAGATGCATACCTACGCCAACCATGTCGGCCTCTTCGCCGAGGAGATCGGTCCCAGCGGCGAACAACTCGGCAACTTCCCGCAGGCGTTCACCCATCTCTCGCTCATCACGGCCGCCTGCACACTGGACAAGGCCCTCGACCAACAGCGCGGCTGACGCGGCACGAGGAGCGATGGTCATGGGTACAGAGCACCGGCGCGACCGCCAACAGCCGCAGAGCCGGACCGAGTTCGAGGCCCTCTACGAACGTCTCAGCCGGCACGCCGTCGACGCGGGAGACGGACGGGGCGCCCTGGCCACCATCACGCCGGACACCGTTCGCGCGGCCACGGAGGAGGTCCGCTCGGGCCGGACGGTCACCCTCGCCTCCCCCGTGGAGACCCAGCCGGCCCCCGACAACCCACAGCCCGCCGGCCACCGCCTCACCAGCCCGCCCGAGTCCACCGCCGACGGCACCGGACTCCACTTCGCCACCGACCACTTCAGCATGAACGTGCACGGCGACGCCGACAGCCACCTCGACGCCCTGTGCCACGTCGTCTATGACGGCACCCTGCACGGCGGTGTTCCCGCGTCCACCGTCACCTCCGAGGGCGCCACGGCGTTGTCGGTGGACCTGGCCCGGAACGGGATCGTCGGCCGGGGCGTCCTCCTCGACATCCCACGGCTGCTCGGCCTCCCGTGGCTGGAACCGGGCGAGCCGGTCACCGCTGACGAACTCCTGGCCGCCGAGGCTTCCCAGGACGTCCGGGTCGGTGCGGGCGACCTGCTGTTCGTCCGGGTCGGGCACCGCCGCCGGAGGATCGAGACCGGTCCCTGGGACGCCGCACGGACCCGCGCCGGACTGCACCCGACCGCCATGGAGTTCCTCGCCGAGCGCCGGGTCGCCGCGCTCGGCGGCGACAGCAACAACGACACCGCCCCCAGCGTCACCGAAGGCGTGGACTTCCCCGTCCACGTCCTCGGGGTGCACGCCCTCGGACTGCACCTCCTCGACTACCTCCAGTTCGAGGATCTGGTGCCGCTCTGCGAGAAGCAGGGCCAATGGTCGTTCCTCTGCGTGATCGCGCCGCTGCGCCTCCCCCGGGCCACCGGATCACCTGTCAACCCGATCGCCATCCTCTGACCGACATCCGCGGCGGGCGCCCCGCCCCGACAACTCACGAGCCGAGGTGGCCGCCATGGCCGACAACGAGCACTACGACGTCATCGTCATCGGTACCGGAGCGGGCGGCGGCACCCTGGCCCACCGCCTCGCCCCGACCGGAAAACGCGTCCTGATCCTGGAGCGCGGCGGCTATCTCCCCCGCGAGCGCGACAACTGGGAGTCGACCGCCGTCTTCGTCAGGGGCAAGTACCGGGCGCCCGAGTTCTGGTACGACAAACACGGCGACCAGTTCCCGCCCGAGGTCAACTACTACGTCGGCGGCAACACCAAGTTCTACGGCGCCGCGCTGTTCCGGCTGCGCCCCGAGGACTTCGGCGAGATCCGTCACCACGGCGGCGTCTCCCCGGCCTGGCCGATCCGGTACGAGGACCTGGAGCCGTACTACACGCAGGCCGAGCACCTGTACCTCGTGCACGGCCACCACGGCGAGGACCCGAGCGAGGGGCCGGTCGGCGGACAGTACAAGTACCCGCCGGTCCAGCACGAACCGCGGATCCAGCAGCTCAGCGACGACCTGGAGAAGCAGGGACTGCACCCCTTCCACCTGCCCATCGGCGTCAACCTCACCCAGGACCGGCACGGCCGCGCCACCCACGACAGCGTCTGCATCCGCTGCAACCGGGTCGACGGATTTCCCTGCCTCGTGCGCGCCAAGGCGGACTCCCAGGTGATCTGCGTCGAGCCCGCGCTACGGCACGACAACGTCCGCATGGTCACCGGCGCCAACGTACGGAAACTGGAGACGGACGGCACCGGGCGCACCGTCACCGGCGTGGTCGCGGAGTTGGAGGACGGCTCGACGGCACGCTTCCGCGGGGACGTCGTCGTGGTCGCCTGCGGGGCGGTGAACTCCGCGGCACTGCTGCTGCGTTCGGCGAACGAGCGGCACCCGCGCGGCCTGGCCAACAGCTCCGACGTGGTGGGCCGGCACTACATGCGCCACAACAACCTCGCGCTGATGGCGGTTTCCAAGGAACCGAACGACACCGAGTTCCAGAAGACCCTGGCGCTGAACGACTGGTACCTGGGCTCCGACGACTGGGAGTACCCGCTCGGCGGCATCCAGATGCTCGGCAAGTCGGACTCCGACCAGATCAAGGGGGAGGCACCCCGCTGGACCGGCCTGGCGTCCCCGGACATGCCCTTCGAGGTACTGGCCCACCACGCCGTGGACTTCTGGCTCTGCGGCGAGGACCTCCCCCAGCCCGGCAACCGCGTCACGCTCGACGACAACGGCGACATCCACCTCGCGCTGGACGAGAAGAACAACATCGAGGGGCTGAACCGGCTGACGCACAAGCTGCGCGGCATGCTGGGCAAGCTCGGCATGCATCCGCATCATCTCCTCCCGCACAGCATCTACCTGCACAAGGGGATGCCGATCGGCGCCACGGCGCACCAGGCCGGAACCGTCCGCTTCGGCACCGACCCGGCGAGCTCCGCGCTCGACGTCGACTGCAAGGCCCACGACCTCGACAACCTGTACGTCGTGGACACCAGCTTCTTCCCGAGCATCGGCGCCGTGAACCCGTCCCTCACCGCCATCGCCAACGCGATGCGCGTCGGTGACCTCATCGCCGAACGGATTCGCTGAAAATCGGCACGACCACCCCCGGTCGGTCACCGGCGCGCACCACACACGGCCGCCGCCCGCCCGTGCCCACGCACGGGCGGGCGGCCCCAACAGGGTTACTGAGGTGAGGACTTGGCCGGAGGTGTCAGCAGGATGGCGATGTCACCCGCGTCCGGCGTCGGCACGCTGCTCTCCGTGGCGGCGACGAGCTGTCCGTCCGGGCGCACCAGGAACAGCATGGCGTATCCGGCCGGGATGCCCCCGTCGACCGGGTAGGTGACGATGTGGGCACCGTCCGCGTACCGGTGGGCCAGTTCGGGCCGGTGCAGGCCCTCCCCGAACAGCGGCTCGCTCCCCGTGTACGGCGCCACCACCCCGTGGCTGCGCGTGGGCGGCGCGAGACGGTGGACGGGTCCCTCCACCGTCTCCTTGAGCGTCATGAACGCCAACGCGTTGAAGTCGTCCTCGTCGGTGAGCAGCAGGACGTCCGTGATGCCCTCCAGTTCGGCCCTGGCACCGGTGGCGGCGGCGAGCAGTCCGCCGGGGGCCAGATCGAGACCGGCGTCCGTGATGGTCCGGCGCTGGCGGTCGAGGCCGGCCCACATGAGTACGTCCAGGCCCGCCGAGCGCAGCGCCCGCCCCAGCTCGACCACCCACGGGTCGCCGCCGACGAGCAGTGGCCTCGACCGGGCGGAGCGGCGGACGTCGAGCCACCGTGCCACCGGAAGCGCGGTCAGGCCGTACACCATGACAGTGGCGACGATCACCACGAAGGTGGCCGGCAGGATCTTCTGCGCGCCGTCGACACCGGCCTGGACGAGGGAGACCGAGAAGGTGGAGGCGGTGGCCGCGGCGACGATGCCGCGGGGCGCCATCCATCCGATGAACCAGCGTTCCCGGTACGGGACGTCGGTGCGGGCGGTGGAGAGCAGCGCCACCAGGGGTCTGACCACCAGGACGAGTGCCGCGACGAGGCCGAGGGTCGGCAGCGCCACGTGGCGCAGGGACTGCGGACTGACGGTGGCCGAGATCGAGACGAACAGCAGGCCGATGATCAGCGAGACCAGCGTCTCGAAGAAGGGCCGGCGGGCGGGGATGCGCAGCCCCGGCAGGTTGGCCACCGCCATCCCCATGACGACGGCGGCGATGAGACCCGTGTCGTCCCGGAAGGCGTCGCAGACCGCTGCCACCGCCACCACGGCGGCGAGCTGCACCGTCGTGCCGAGTACCTCGTCGAGTGTGAGGTGACGCAGCAGCAGCCAGAGCAGAGCCGCTCCGGCCGCTCCGCCGGCCAGCCCGATCACGGCGCTGCCACTGAACTTGCCGAGCTGGCTGCCGACGCCGTGCTGTCCGACGGCCAGGACGCCGTGGAAGACGAACGCCCCGAGGATGCCGCCGAGGGGGTCGATCAGGGAGCCTTCCCAGACGAGGACGCGCTGCAGCCGTTCGGTCGGCCGGACGAAGTTGAGCAGTGGCCCGACGACGGTCGGGCCGCTCACGATGAGGATCGCGCCCAGCATCACGGCGGCTCTCAGCGACATGCCGAGGATGGGGACGGCGAGCAGGGCCGCCGACACCCAGGTGACCAGGGCCCCCAGCCAGATCAGCCTGACCACGACCTTGCGGGTGTGGCCCTTGAGGTGGCGAAGGTCGAGTCCGAGTCCGGCGTCGTAGAGGATGACCGCGACGGCCAGCGATACCAGCGGGGAGAACGCGGGGCCGAGCAGGTTCTCGGGGTTGACGTCGTCGGTCAGCACGCCCGCGACGAATCCGGCCGGCAGCAGGAGAAGGATCGCGGGGACGCGCAGGAGGCTCGCGACCAGCTGTGAGCCGACGGCGAGGGCCACGATCAGGCCGATGCCGAGCAGAATCTGAGTCTCTGTCATTTCATCCCCTCCGTGTGTGCCGTCCCGGCCGACGAGCTGGTAGGTACTGCTGCCGACGAGCAGGGACGGCCTGACGACGGTCCGGCTCTGCCGGCCCTCCGTCCGGGAGCGCGGCCGGGTGAGACGTTCCTGGGCGGCCTCGGGGCGAAAGGTGTCGTAGGTCTGCGTGGCGAGCAGGCACCAGCCGAGGAGAACGGCCGATGGGGCGGCGCCGGTGCCGGCCGTCGGCGGTCAGGTCTGCGCCTGGGGTTGTCAGTCGACGTCCTCCTCGGTGAGGGGTTCCAGCACTCCGTGGGTGTCGAGACGGTAGAGGACGATGACGGCCGGGCCGATCAGTACGAGGGCGACGGCCGACACGATGAGCAGCCACTGGAGCGGCTCGCTCGCGCCGGCGGCCTGGTGCACGGTCAGCGAGGTGGGCACCAGGTAGGGCCGCTGAGCGAAACCCCAGGCGCCGACCAGCAGTGCCACGACGGCGACCGAGCTGTACCGCGCCCAGCCGGCACCCGTACCGGCGACCAGCCATGCCGTGACCCCCACACCCACCGCGGCCACGACGACGAGGGCGAGACCGATGCCGTGGGTGAGTCCGTGGTGGACGTACGAGGCATGCGATTCGGTCACGGTCAGGCCGATCACACCGAGGACCAGCAGGGCCGCGCCGCCGGCCCAGGCGCGGATCCGGAAGTACCGCACGAGGCCGGGGGCGCCGAAGCGGCGGGCGTCGGCGGTGAGGAACACCGCGCCGAGGAACGCGGTGGCCGCGACGGCGATCAGTCCGGCCATGATCGAGGTGGTGTGGGCCCAGGCGTCCGCCGAGGCGGTGGTTCCCGGTGCGACTCGCCCGGAGGCCACCCCGCCGATGGCCGCGCCCAGGAAGAACGGGGTGAGCAGGGACGAGACGGCGAACACGGCTCCGTAGATCCGGCGTTCGGCGAGCCGCTTGGTGGGTTTGCGCAGCGCGAACCCGGCGCCGCGCAGCATCATGCCGACTGCCGCGAGTGCCAGCGGAAGCCACAGGGCGGTGAAGACCGTCTGGAAGAACACCGGGAAGCCGGTCCACATCAGGACGAGCACGAAGATCAGCCAGACGTTGTTGACCTCCCAGACCGGTGCCATGGCGTGGTCGATCAGCCAGCGCGGGCGTTTGCCGCGTTCGGCGCCGCCCGCGAGCAGGTCCCAGAACCCGGCGCCGTAGTCGACGCCGCCGGCGCAGGCGTACGCCGCGAGGGCGATCAGCAGGATCCAGGCGACGGTGTCCGCGGTCACAGTTCGCTCCCGGGTGCTCGGTGGTCGCCCGGTGCGGCGGTGGCGGCCGCTTCCGGGCGCGGGCCGTACGGTGTGTCCGTTTCCGGGCCCTCGGCGAGTGCGTGGACGGAGCCGGTGCCGGCGAGACGCCAGCGCGCGCTCATCTTCAGCAGTACCGCGAGGAACGCGCCGAAGACGAGCACGTAGGCCGCGACGACGACGCCGAACATGGTCCACAGCGAGGCGGCGGCGGTGGGCGTCACCGCTTCGGAGACCCGCATGTTCTGGTAGACGATCCAGGGTTGGCGGCCGACCTCCGTGGTGATCCAGCCGCACTCCACGGTGATCACGCTGGCGACCCCGGCGACGGCGGCGCACCGGAAGAACCACAGGGAGCGGGGCAGGTCACGGCGGCGGAACCAGCACCAGGCGTACCAGAGCGCGAGCAGGATCAGGACACTGCCGATGAGCGCCATGATGTCGAACGTCCAGTGGACGATGGTGGCCTGGGTGGCGGTGGGCCGGTCGGAGGCGGGTACCGAGGAGAGGCCCGTCACCTGGGTGTCGGGACTGAACCCGGCCAGGATCGAGTCGAGTTGGGGAATCTTGAGTCCGCCCTTGATGCTGCCGTTGGCCTGCAGGCGGCCGAAGAGGTACTCGGGCACATGGGTGTGGGTGTCCCAGACCAGCTCGGCGGCGGCGAACTTGACCGGCTGCTTGCGGAAGATCTGCCGGGCGATGTTGTCGCCCAGGACGAACTGCACGGGGGTGAGGATCGCCGCGATGGTGAACGGCACGGTGAACCCCAGGCGGTGGTAGCGGTCCCGGCGGCCGCGCAGCCAGCCGACCGCGTACACACCGGCGACGACGTAGCCGGCGGTGAGGAACATCGCGACGGCGAAATGCCAGTACTGGGGGCCGAACATCGGGGTGAAGATCGCCTGCCGGACGCTGACGTTCACCGGCTTGCCGGAGGCGTCGAGGGTGAAGCCCTGCGGGGTGTTCATCCAGGAGTTGGCGGCGATGATGCCGAAGGCGCCCATCAGGGCCGCCAGAGGCAACGGAGCGCCGAGCCAGAAGTGGGTCCTGGGCTTCAACCGGCGCCAGCCGTACAGGTAGATGGCGATCAGGATCGCCTCCAGGAAGAACGCCCAGGCCTCGACGCCGAAGCCGAGTCCGAAGACATCGCCCCAGCGGCCCATCATGCCCGGCCACAGCAGGCCGAATTCGAGCGAGAGCACGGTGCCGGTGACGATGCCGACGGCGAACTGCACGGCCATGACGGCCGACCAGCGCCGGGCCAGCAACAGCGCGACCGGGTCGTTCTTCCGCAGGCCCCGGTAGTGCATCACCAGGGTGACGAAGGGCAGGGCCACCCCCAGCGGCACCAGGATGATGTGGGAGGCCAGGGTGAACGCCATGAGTTCCCGCGCGGGCAGCAGTTGCGCGGGGGCGTCGGCCAGGAGGTGTGCGGTGGTGTTCATGCGGGCCTCGGTGGTTCGTGCCGGGTGACGGTGTCAGCCGGTGGACCGGACAGGGAAAGGGCCGGCCCAGCGTGCGGCACCACCACACGGAGGTGCGCGGCGTCGTTCATACGGGCCTCGCCCGCAGACACCGCACCTGGGGGGTGGCGGCGCAGGACAGCCCGCCGGGGCTGGGCGTCCACGCTGTGGTCAGCCTCCTGTGGCGAAGCCGGGGAACAGGGTCATCCCGCCGTCGACGTACAGGGTGGTGCCGACGACGTAGTCCATCAGGTCGGAGGCCGGCACGGTCACCGCGTCGGCGATGTCCGCCGGGTCGCCGACCCGGCGGACGAACTCCTTCGCCGCCTCGCGGGCGCACAGGAACCGGCCGGTGAGACTGACGTCCAGCACCTCCTGCCACTGAGCGACGGTCATCTCGATGATTTCGGCGTCCCGCTGCAGCCCGGCGTTGGCCACCACGATGTCGATCGTGCCGAACTCCTCGACCATCCGGCCGATCATCGCGACGGCCTGGTCCTCCTGCGACGCATCCGCCTCGTGCGCGTACGCCCGCACTCCGAAGGACTTGATCTCCTCGGCCACTTCCCCGGCCGTCTCCTGGCCGAAGACGTAGTTCACCACCACGTCGGCTCCCGCCCGGCCCAGAGCGATCACGGTCGCCTCGCCGATCCCGGAGTTCGCGCCGGTCACCAGCGCCTTCTGCCCCCGCAGGATCGCCGACACCGGCCGCTGCCCCTCGTCAACAGACGATGTCACTGCTGCCTCCCGTCGCAGGCCGTAAGCCAGGCACCGAGGGACAACACTCCACCGCGGCGCCCCACGCGAGCACGGGCGGCTCGGCCCGCTCGGCTGTTCGGGTCATCGCTGTCCCCCCGACGGCGTAAGGAGGTGCTGACCCGCCGGGGCGGACGCTCCGCTCAGAACCATCGAGTGGGTTGCCTTCTTCGAGAGGGTCGCCACTCGGCCGCCCCGAACCTCTGCCACCAGCTAGGCGGCGCTGCCGCCGACCGCCTCCCGGCCCGGGCCGGCCGCGATATCCGCCCGACCGCCGACCTCGACCCGGGTGGCGCGACCTTCACCCGATGGGCCGCTCTCGCCTGTTCGCCTTCCAGGTGTACGGCGGCCTGCTGACGGCGGATCAGCACCTCACGGAGCGTGCTGCAGACCTCCCATCAGCGCAGTTGGGCAGGGGCCCGCATCAAGGACGACGCCGGTTTCCCTGGGGCGTGAGAGCGAGCATGACGCGGGCGCGATCGTCCGGGTGGTCACCCGCCCACGCAGGGGACATGGCCGTGGGGCACGGCGGTCGATCACCTCACGCGGCCCTCGTCCGATGCGGCCTCTTCCTCCTCGTCGTCGGGGAGGTGGACGTCGTCGACGGCAATGTTCACCTCGACGACCTCCAGTCCCGTCATCCGTTCCACGGCGCTGATCACGTTGGCGCGCACCTCGCCGGCGACGTCGACGATGGGGGCGCCGTACTCGACGACGACGTCCAGGTCGATGGCGGCCTGGCGCTCGCCGACCTCGACCTTCACCCCTCGCGTGGCTCCGCCTCCGCCTCCGCCTGGGACGCGTTCCCGCACGGCGCCGAAGGCACGGGCCATCCCCGCTCCCAGGCCGTGGATGCCCGGTACCTCACGGGCGGCCGTGCCCGCGATCTTGGCCACCACGCTGTCCGCGATGGTGGTCTTCCCCCGTGTCTCGGCCGGAGCTCCGGGCCCGGTGCGGCCCTTGAGCGGGCTGACGCCTGTGTCGGGCCGGCTGCCTCCGCCGACGCTGGTGATGTTGTCTGTCATGGTGGTCGCCTCGATCGGTGTGGGACACCTGCGTGGTGCCCATCGAAAGCTGGTGAATGCCGTACACACGGCGGTGAGCCGCAGAGAAGCCGGTCCAGAACGGGAGTCCGTGCTCGGCGACGGCGTCCAGGTGTGGACCGGACTCGGCGTCTGGAGCACGGAGGCGTCCCCCTATCGCCGCTCTTCGGGGGCCACGTGCAAACGCAGCCGTGCCAGCCCTGCTGCGGGGGTTTCCGTGCCGGCGCGCCCCTGTTCCCGGGATCGCGTCATCGCGGCACCGTCTTCGGAACTGTCAGGGCGGGCAGACTCGGTGTCGGGATTCTCTTGACCACCGCGGGCGATGCCCGAAGCGGTGGTGTTGTCGTAGGGCGGCGAAGTATCTTCGATGGCATCGGTGACGGGCCGTGAACGATGGTGGGCCCGTCCGCCCTGGTCAGTCTTTTTGACGACCTGCTGCCAGCCCGGATCTTCGCCCCACGCGATGCCGTAGTGCTCGTAGAGGCGGTGTTCCTCGTCCACCGAGAGGAAGCCCCCGGCATCGACGTCGACGTTGGGGGCGTCTTTGACGGTGGCCTTGGCGTAGGGAACCTCGAGGTGGTCGTCCACCATGGTGGCCTCGCGCGTGGGGACGAAGGACTCACTGGTGCCGAAGAGCCCGGTCTTGACGCTGACCCACTCGGGCTCGCCGGTCGCATCGTCGAGGAAGACATGCCTGGTGTCGCCGATCTTGTTTCCGTCGACGTCGTACACCGAGTGGTCCAGCACGGTGGCAATCTGCCCTTGGGTGATCATCCTGACCTCCTGCCTCCCCCTGGTCATCTTCCGCGTAACACTCAGAGAGTCATGAAAACCATCTATACGAATTAATTGCCCTTATCGGGCATTTTCGCGCAGGTCCACTACAGCCCCCTGGGACGGCACCGCAGCAGGCCTGTCGAAGCGAGTACGGATGGGACGTCGCGGATACGCACGTCCCGCAACCGCGAGAACGGGGCCCATTTCGGAGGCGGCACCCGTCAGGCCGGTCCGTCTGCCTCTTCGAGTCCGTCTTCGAACGAAGCGGGCTGGGCGCCAACCGCAACCACAGTCACCCAGTCCGGGGGGAGTCTTCTGCCTCTACTCGGGCCCGCGCGTCGTAGGCACTGCGGGCCTGGTCGATCGCCGGGAGATGGCGGGTGCTCCACCGAAGCAGCGGGGCGGTGGCCTCCAGCAGCGTCGTGCCCATCGGCGTCAACTCGTAACTCACGTGCGGGGGCATCACGTTGAACACGGTCCGGGTCAGGATCCCGTCGCGTTCCAGCCTGCGCACGGTGACGGTGAGCATGCGCTGGCTGATCCCGTCGATGGCACGCTTGAGCTCGGTGAACCGGAGTGGACCGTCCCCGAGGCAGGAGACGACGTAGAGGGACCACTTGTCAGCGACCAGTTCGAGGACCTCGCGGGCGCGGCAGCCCGACGGCGGCACCGGGACCGCACGCTCGCGGGACGGGCTCACGGTTACCTCCGGGGAACCAGGTCACTTCCACGTGCCCTATTGCTTCCGCGTTCTGGGCGCACAACGATGGAAGTAGAGTTACTCAAAGGTACCGAGGAACCATGAGGAACCGCCAGCGCGGTTCCGGCATGGCAACCGCGACCACGAGGAGCAGCGATGTCTGCACCCAGCGAAGTCCAGATCCCCGGCTACACGGCCGGAACCTGGACCATCGACCCGGTCCACTCGCACGTGGGCTTCATGATCAAGCACATGATGGTGAGCAAGGTACGCGGCCGCTTCACCAGTTTCACCGGCACGATCACGACCGCCGAGGACCCGTTCGCCTCGACCGTGGCGTTCACCATCGATGCCACCTCGATCGACACGGGCAACACCATGCGGGACGACCACATCCGCTCGGCGGATTTCTTCGACGCCGAAAAGCACCCCGCGCTGACCTTCACCTCGACAGGCGTCCGCCACGGGGACGGGGAGTTCCTCATCGAGGGCGATCTGGCCATCCGCGGCACCACCCGGCCGGTGACTCTGACCCTGGAGACGCCCGCGTTCGGTCCCGGCCCCCAAGGCGGCACCAAAGCCGGCTTCTCCGCGACCACCGAGATCAACCGCATGGACTTCGGCGTCAGCTACAACGGCCCCATCCCCGGCGGCGGCATGGCACTCGGAGAGAAAGTGCAGATCATTCTCGACATCGAGGCAGACCTCACCACTCCTTGAGAGGACAACGCGCTGTTCTCGGCCGCCAACCAGCAGGGGCACTCACTGCCGGTGGACCGAGGGACCTCGATTGCGAACCTGGCCGCCATCCCCATGGCCAGAAGTCCGAACGGCTCCTGGAACGACCAGGCCCAGTCCGCGCTGGCGTCCCGCTTCGTGGGGAACCTGCGCGTCGACCAGGAGTTGCGGGGCCACTGGGCGGAAGGCGCGGGACACCCCTACTCCTTCCGGCTCACGATGTACGCCGAGGACACCCGCGTCATGAAGTGGGCCGTGGGCTTCGGTGCCCTGCCGGAGGGAACCTCCCTGTCCAAGAGCTTCACCGACGCCTTCTGGGGCGAGATCCTCCGCAACGGCACCGACGGTGCCGTCCTGCTCGGCTCCCCCAAGGCGGCGGACACAGCGTCGATCCCGGGACGGCCCTTCCCGTCGACCTTCAGGTCGTCCACCCCGACGAAGACCCCGCCTACGAACGTCTCATCGGCCTGAACGCACAACAACTGGGCTGACCCGGCACTCGGCCCACCCCGAACTCCCCCGAGCCTCAGAAGGACGGGCAGCCATGCCCTGCACCGGGACCACTGGCGACCAGAGCAGGACGGTGACTACCGCTTTGATTCCCGGCTCACGTGCCCAGGCGTGCCGCCGGTTCCGCTCGTGACACGGCGGGCCCTCCGCCGGCAGATCCGCCGAGTCCTCGCGCGCCTGGTCCAGGAGGAGGACGGACCCTTCCCTGTCGACAGGTGAAGGCGGAACGGGCCCGCCACCTGGTGGTGGGCCCGCCATCGGGTTCAGCGGCGGGTCTCCCACTCCAGGATGATCAGCGCCCTGCCCCCGGCCCCACCCGCACTCAGCCCTGGGACGCGGTCCGCTGCCTCGGGCGGCCGGCGGAGGCCTGCTGGACGTCCGCTCCGGAGCTGACGTGCCGCTGGGTCTCCTGGGGACCGTGCCAGTCCAGACACATCACGGTGGCATCGTCTTGAAGCCGGCCACCGGCCGCCTCCCGGACCGCGGACGTCAGCGTCAGCACGGTCTCCCGAGGGTGCAGGTCACGGGTGCGCGCCAGCAGAGCGAGCAGATCGACCTCCTCCCCGCGATGTTCGAGCATGCCGTCCGTCAGCATGAGCAAACGGTCACCGGGGCGCAGATCGACATCCTGAACGCGGTAGGAGTGCGGAACGCGCACGGACAGCCCGAACGGCTGGTCCACCTCGCAGGTCATCACCTCCGCGGCCCCCTCGCGGACACGCAGGGGCCAGGGATGACCGGCGTTGACGAGCTGGGCCCGCCCGGTGGGCAGATTGATGCGCAACAGCTGCCCGGTGGCGTGACCGTGGCCGTGGGCGGCCAGGGCCTGGTCGGCCCGGCGGGCCTGCTCGGCCAGGTCGGCTCCCGCGCGGCGGGCCCCGCGCAGGGCGCCCACCAGGACCGTGGCGGCCAGAGCAGCGCCGATGTCGTGGCCCATCGGGTCGGTCACCGACACATGCAGGGTGTCCCGGTCCAGGGTGTAGTCGAAGGTGTCGCCACTGAGGTCCTCGGAGGGCTCCAGATTCCCGCACAAGGTGAACTGCGCGGCCTCGCACGACAGCGACGGGGGCAGCAGCTGGTACTGGATTTCCGCTGCCAGGGTGGGGGGCCTGGAGCGTTTTCCCCAGGTGTAGAAGTCGGTGAAGCGCCCGTTGGCGATCACGACATAGGCCAGGACATGAGCGGCCTCCCCGACCGCTTCGAGGACATCCTCGCCGGGGGCGGCCGGCAGGAGCAGCTCCAGCAGTCCGATGGCGTCCCCCCGGTTGGTGACCGGTACGATCACACGCTGCCCCCGGCCCGTCGACTCCTGATACAGCCGCTGCGTACGGATCACCTGCTCGTACACGCTGCCGAACATCGGGATCCGCTCTGCTTCCGGCCCGCCCTCCACCGTCCCAGCGGTGGACAGCCGTGCCACCGCCCTCCCCGTCAGATCCACGATGAGGAAGGAAACCCGCGTCGCCTCGAAACGCCGCCGCAGGTCTTCCGCGACCACGTCAACGGCGTCTATCGGCGCCGCCGTCTCCGCTGCCGTCAGCAGCCGGGGAAGTTCACTCTTTCCACCGCTCACGGCAGCAGTCCCTTCCACCCGCCCTCATCCCAGCTTGGGCACCATCACGATCAGCGGCAACCGGTGCGACTCAGTGAACGCTGGGGGTGTGGCCTGCCCCTTTCGGGGCTGCCAGGGACGAAGCGGGGGTCTTCGTCGCCCCATGTGTCAGTACGGTGCGCTTCGCTGTCCGCCATGGGAACTCACGCAAGCGACCGTCAACGCCCTGCTGGCCCAACTCGGCCCGGGAGAAAGGTACATGTACCTGCCCATCGGCTTGGGCCCGCAGGAACTGACCGACCTGCGGGGGTGGCCTCAGGCCGGGTCCCGCATGATCCGCCGAGACACCGAGGCCCGGGCCCCGTACCGGGATCTCGCCAGGCCGCTTCGGGTCGTTGCACCGCCGGCTGCCGCCGCCAGGTCCGGTATCCAGGGCTCGTGCGTCGCGGCGGCTGAGCGAACGGAGTTCGCCTCCTAGCGTTTCGCCGCGTTGGTTCTGCCGCCGAGTGCGGTGTAGAGGTCGGTCCAGCGCCGGTCGGTGCCGGTTGATGGCTTGCCGTCGCAGAAGGCTTTGGTTCCGTTGGCCGTGTAGTAGCGCAGCATCTGGAGGACGGCCCGGGTGTCGGCCTTGGTGCCCGCGGTGTATCTGCTGCCGGGCGGCTGTTTCTGGTGGACTCGGCACACGGGGGTGGGGTCGTTGGCCTGTACGTCCAGTCGGCCGTCGGCCGAGGCGCCGCATCCACTGAGAGCGATGGCGCCGAGCAGGGCGGCAACGGGGGCGATAGGTCGGCGTGCCATGGGAATCTCCCGGGTGCTACAGGACGGTTTGCAGGCCGCGCGCCATCATGCCCAGGCCGACGACGAGAACGAGAGCGGCGGTGAGCAGCGCGGTGTAGGGGGCGATGCGGGGTACCCAGGCGAGCAGCGGGCGGTTGGCGAGGCGTCCGGCCCGGTCGCCGATGCGGACCAGGAGCAGTCCGACGGCGGTGAGCGTGGCCGCCATGCCGAGGCCGTAGGCCAGCACCAGGGCGGCCCCGAAGACGGTCCGGCCCAGGGCGATCGCACCGAGGAGGACGACCAGCGCGGAAGGGCTGGGGACGAGGCCCCCGGCGACGCCGAGTCCGATCAGGCCGCGGGTGGAGAAGGGTGGCGCTTCGCCGTCGCCCGGCGGGCGGGCGTGGCGGTGCCCGAACGGTCCGTGGCGGTGCGACTCGCTGTGAGCGTGGGTGTGGATGTGATGCTCCGCGTGGTCGTTGTCATGGTCGTGGTCGTGGTCGTGGCGGTGATCGTGTGGTTGGTGGTCGGCATGGGCGTGGGCGTGTCCGTGCTCAGACACGGCTAGGCTCGCCGAGGCGTCCGGCTCGTTGTCTCCAGGAGTGGGGCTTGCGGCGCCGACCAGGGCCGGGGCCATCCGCAAGGAGCTGTCGCCGGGGCTGTCGGCCGCGGCGGACCGGCGCCGTCGGCGTGAGCGTCGTACGGTGTCGGCCAGCAGGACCCCTCCGACCACGGCCACCAGTGCGCCGCTGACGACGCCGAGCCAGTTCAGTACCGCGTCGCCGGCGAGCGAGGAGAACGTGGTGAGGCACAGGCCGATCACGAGGACGCCGGCCGTGTGCGTGATGGTCACGGTGGCGCCGACCGTCACCGCGTCGCGGGTCCTGCCGCGCCGGCCGGCCAGATAGGCGGCCATGACGGTCTTGCCGTGGCCCGGCAGCAGCGCGTGGCCGGCGCCCAGCACGATCGAGAGCAGCACGGCCAGCAAGCCGACCGGAACGGTGAGGCGCATGGCACCGGCCAGCGAGGTCAACTGCCGGGACAGCGACTCGACTTGGCCGGTAAGACCGCCACCCGAACCCGGCCCGCCCGTCGGGTCGGCGGCGCCGGACGCGCCCTCGCCCGCGACCGCCGTGAAGTGGGCCCGGGTGTCCCCGCGCGGGGTGGCCAGCAGGTCACGGGGGTAGTCACGCAGCTCGTCGGTGACCGATGAGGCCGGCACGCTGGACTGCCGCAGGTGGGCGCCGTCGCCCTTGGCGGTGATCTCGTTCCAGCCGACCCGGGTCGCGTCCACACCGGTGGCAACCTCCAGCGCCACCGGGCCGCCCGCCAGGTCCAGCGGCGCGTGGAGACGGCACTCCAGACGGCTGGTGCGCAGTCCTGCCTGGCCGGGCCGGTACGCGAAGGCGGCCGAATCCACCGTCCAGGCCAGGCGCCGCGGCGTGGTGACGGCCAGTCGGCCGGTCGCGTCGGCGCAGCGGGCCGCGGCCCATGCGGCGCGTTCGGACGCGCTCTGGCTGCCGTCGTGGTCGGCGTCGACGGTGGTCGCCGCTTGAAGCGTCGGAATCTCGGCGGTGTCGGTCACGGCGAGCACATCCACCCGGTCGGGGCGGACCGTGAAGGCGGTGTAGTGGTTGATGGAGAAGTTGCCGAGCGGATGGGCCTGCGCGGGAGGCGCCTCCGCGCCGAACAGCCACAGCGCGATGCCGGCCACCGCTGCCACACGCCGGCCGAGGTGGCCATGTCTCATGGGACGCCTCCGCGCCGGTGCCGTAGGAGGGACGCCGAACGGCATCCGAAGGCGTCGCCCGCCCTGGTGACCGCAGTGATACCCGTCCGTGCTCCGCGGGGGTCGACCGGCCGGCCTTCTCACTCGCGCGGCTCACCACGGCCACCGAAACGGCCCACTGGGGGACTTCCAGACCCGGAGATCGGTGCGGCGCCCCGGCATCCGGGAGAGCGCGGCGCGACGGCGGCAGCGCGTCCGAGCGCCCCTCGGATGCGTCACTCGCACCTGATCTCAAGTCTCAAATGCTCATATATTGCAACAAGGGGCTCCGTGCGGTGCGGATGCTCGTGCCCCTCCGCACGAAAGGCGAGTGCATATGGCAGCGAGCACCCCCAGCACCGCGGCGTCCGCAGTTCCCTCTTCATCTGTGGGCCGGGCGCTCCGGATGTTCACCCGACCTGAGCGGCGGCGTCTCGCCGGTATGGCGGCGTTCATCGCGGCACTGCACATCATCGGCTGGTTCACTCTGGTGGCTGTCGTGGTGCCCGGTCACTACAGCGCCAACGGGCGGTCCTTCGGGATGGGGATCGGCGTCACCGCCTATGCCCTGGGGATGCGCCACGCCTTCGACGCAGACCACATCGCGGCCATCGACAACACCACCCGCAAGCTCATGAGCCAGGGCCGGCGTCCGCTGTCGGTGGGGTTCTGGTTCTCTCTGGGGCACGCCAGCGTCGTCTTCGGCCTCACCTTCCTCCTCTCCCTCGGACTGAAGTCCCTCGCCGGGCCCCTCAAGGACGACAGGTCCCAGCTCCACCGGCTGACGAGCCTGATCGGCACGGCGGTCTCCGGAACCTTCCTGTACGCCATCGCCGCGGTCAACCTCGTCGTGCTGGCCGGGATCTGGAAGGTCTGGAGGCGGATGCGCGCCGGGGTCCTGGACGAGCAGGCTCTGGAGGAGCAGCTCGACAAGCGGGGCCTGATGAACCGTCTGCTGGGCCGGGTGACGAACTCGATCGACAAGCCCTGGCAGATGTATCCAGTGGGCCTGCTCTTCGGTCTCGGATTCGACACCGCCACCGAGGTCGCCCTGCTCGTCATGGCCGCCTCGGGTGCCGCCACCGGTCTGCCCTGGTACGCCGTGCTGTGTCTGCCGGTGCTGTTCGCCGCCGGCATGAGCCTGCTGGACACCATCGACGGTTCCTTCATGAACGTCGCCTACGGCTGGGCCTTCTCGCATCCTGTCCGCAAGATCTACTACAACCTCACCGTCACGGGCCTGTCGGTGGCCGTCGCCCTGATCGTCGGCACGGTCGAACTCCTCGCCCTGCTCGCCGACCAACTCGCCCTGACAGGCGGATTCTGGCGCTGGGTCGCCGCACTGGACCTCAACACCGTCGGCTTCGTCGTGGTGGGGCTGTTCGCCGCGGCCTGGGCCTGCGCCCTGCTGGTGTGGAAGTACGGCCGCATCGAGCAGCGGTGGACCACCCCGAGCGCGCCGGCCGAAGCCAGGAGTGAATGAGCGGCACCGAGTCCGCCGGCCGAAGCGGGGGGAGTGAGCGGCACCCTCGTGGTCCACCCCTGAGTAGCGGAGCGCGGCGGCTTGGGACGCCCGTTCGGCTTTCCAGCGTTGCAGGCCTGACACGCCCGTGGTGACTTGTTCGTAACTTAAGTCGCATTGCGGACGCATTGCAGTGAGGCCTGCGCCCGTGACGGGCGGGGTCAGGGCGGTCCGTTTGGGGCTTCGAGTGTCCACCGCCGTCAGCCTGCCCTCCCGTCCCCGGAGCGGCGGGCTCCCACCCGAAACGGATGGCTCATGGATTGCTCCCGCTCGCGCCGGAGGTTCCCGGCCCGCCCGGCCGAACGTGCGCTCGCCACCACCGGCGTCCTCGCCCTGGTGTCCGCCGCCGCCCTCACCGGTCTTGCGCCAGGCGTCAGTTCGGCCTCCAGCCACCGCGAGGCGCCGCTGATCGCCGGCGACCCGAAGGCGGACAACACCGACGTCTACGCCTTCACCAGCCCGGACAAGCCCGACACGGTGACGATGGTGGCGAACTGGATCCCGTTCGAGGAACCGAACGGCGGCCCGAACTTCTACCCGTTCGCCAACGACGCCCACTACAACATCAAGATCGACAGCAACGGCGACGGCAAGGCCGACACCACCTACACCTGGTCGTTCACCGACCACATCCGCGACGCCGCCCACCAGTTCCTGTACAACACCGGCGTCGTCAACAAACTGGACGACCCGACCCTGAACTTCCGCCAGACCTACGACCTGACGGTCACCGACGCCCACGGCACCAGGACCCTGCTCAAGGACGCCCCCGCCGCGCCCTCCAACGTCGGCAAGGCCTCGACGCCGAACTACGCGTCGCTGCGCAAGCAGGCCACCCTGCAACTCCCGGACGGCGGACAGTCCTACGCCGGACAGGCGTCCGACCCGTTCTTCGCGGACCTGCGGGTCTTCGACCTCCTCTACGGAGGGAACCTCTCGGAGACCGGCCACAACACGCTTGCCGGCTACAACGTCAACACCATCACCATCCAGGTGCCCAAGAAGGACCTCGCACTGGGCGGCAACCCGACCCGCAACCCGGTGATCGGCGTATGGTCCACCACCGACCGCCAGGGCGCTCAGGTCAGCTCGTCCGGGAGCAAGGGCGCGCAGGGCACCTCCTCCAACCGCGACACGGACGCGGCGAACGACGGGAAGGCGCCGGGCAGGGACGGGACGGGTGCCGGATCCGGATGGCACCAGGTCTCCCGCCTCGGCAACCCACTGGTCAACGAGGTGGTCGTCCCGCTGAAGTACAAGGACGCCTTCAACACGATCAGCCCCGACCAGGACCACACGGTCACCCCGGTCGTCGACGCGGTCAAGGACCCGATCCTGCCCAAGGTCGTACAGAGCATCTACGGCGTGCCGGCCCCCGCGACCCCCCGCAACGACCTGGTGGAGATCTTCCTCTCCGGGATCTGCAAAGCCTGCGGACCCATCAAGGCGGACCTCAACTCCCAGCTCCTGAACGGCGACGTCGACAAGAACGCGTTCACCCCGAGCGAGGAGCTGCGGCTGAACATGTCCGTGGCGCCCGCCGCCAAGCCCAACCGCCTCGGCGTCCTCGGCCAGGACCTGGCCGGCTTCCCCAACGGGCGCAGGCTCACCGACGACGTCCTCGACATCGAGCTCCAGGCCCTGGAAGGTGCCGCTCAGAGCGGCAAGATCGTGCCCGCCCTCGCGGCCGGCGACGGCGTCAACGCCCCGTACAGCCCGCCCGGCGCGTCGTTCCCCTACGTAGCGCTGCCCAGCACCGCCGCGGTCAACCAGGCCGGTTCCCTCAGCCCCGACGGCGGCGTCGGAGCGGGCTTCGGCGGCACCGCCTTCGGCGGCAACTTCCCTGTCGTCGCGGCGACCGCTGCCGGCGGCGGCGTCCTGCTGGCCGGGGCCGGAGTCCTCGCCCTGCGCCGTCGGCGGACCGACCGGGCGTGAGCGCCCCCGTCGCACCGGGTCGGACGCCCCCCCCACCAGGGGGCGGGGGGCCCCTCCTCGTCCTCGGCCCTCCCCTCGGCACCCCCTTATGCTAGCTAGGCCTGGCACCCGCCGACCCCCCCCC
>NZ_JBVJCT010000010.1:189886-246773 GCF_055588305.1 Streptomyces sp. NPDC042002
ATATCTCTCCCTCCCCTCCCTCCCCCCACCCCCCCCCCCCCCCCCCCCCCCCCCCCCCCCCCCCCCCCCCCCCCCCCCCCCCCCCCCCCCCCCCCCGCGCCGCGTCCGCGGACTCTCCGCGGCCGCCGTCGTCGCCGGCCTGAGCCTGGCCGCGGCCGGCGCCACCGCGCTGGTCACCGACCACACCCGCACCCCGGCCCACGTAGACATAGGGGCTCTGCCGCCCCTGCCCGAAGCTCCCGGCACCCGGCACACCGCCGGCGCGGCCGCGCCGGCCGCCCGACCCGTGCGGATACGCATACCCGGCATCAGCGTGGACCGCCCCCTGATCGACCTGCGGGTCCAGTCGGACGGCCACCTCGCCGCCCCGCAAGACCCCGGCCAGGTCGGGTGGTGGAGCGACGGTCCACGCCCCGGTGATCCGGGCGCCGCGATCGTGGTCGGCCACGTCGACTCCCTGACCGGTCCGGCCGCCTTCTACGGCATATCCGCACTGCGCCCAGGCGACTCCATATCCATCGACCGGGCCGACCACACCCACGCCGACTTCACCGTCCGAGCGCTGCGGCAGTACGCGAAGGACGACTTCCCCGACAACGAGGTCTACGCGACCACCGGTCCCCCCGAACTGCGGTTGATCACCTGCGGCGGCACCTACGACCCGGCAGCGGGCGGCTACCTCGACAACGTGGTCGCCTACGCCACACTCGCCCACCCCAGCCCACCACACCCGTCCGCATCGCCCCCACGCACCCCACCCCGGAGCGGGAATTGACCATGGCCTTCCGCCGACGCCCACCGCGCCGACGTATTCTGCTGTCCGCCACCGTCGCCGGTGTCCTCGGCGTGGGGCTGTTCCTCGCCGGAGGGCTGGGCCTGGCCCCCTGGCCCGCGGCGCCCACCGGCACCACCCCGCCCGTCAAAGCGGGCAGCCCGCCGGCCGGAGCCGACCCGCTCGCCGCGGACATCACCCGGCTCCAGGCCAAGCTCAAGGAGACGCCACGGGACGAGGTCGCACTGGCCACCCTCGGACTCGACTACGTCCAGCAGGCCAAGAGCACCGCCGACCCGGCGTACTACCCCAAGGCCGAAGCGGTCCTCAAACGCTCGCTGGCCCTTCACACCAGCGACAACTTCACCGCGATGGGCGGCATGGCCGCCCTGGAAGCCGGCCGCCACCAGTTCACCGAGGCGCTGGACTGGGCCCGCAAGGCCGTCGCCGTCAACCCGTACAACTCCTCCCTGTACGGAACCCTTGCCGACGCCTGCACCCAGCTCGGCCGCTACTCCGAGGCAGCCGACGCCGTCCAGCGGATGGTCGACCTCCGCCCCGGAGCGCCGTCCCTGTCCCGGGCCTCCTACGTCGCGGAACTCAGCGGCGACATCACCACCGCACGCACCGACATGCGCCGAGCCCTCAACGACGCCGCCGGCCCCGCCGACGCCGCCTTCGCCCACTACTACCTCGGCGAACTCGCCTTCAACAACGGCGACCCGGCCACCGAACTCACCGAGGCCGAAGCGGGCCTGACCACCGCCCCCGGCTACACCCCCCTGCTCCAGGCCAAGGCGCGGGCCGAAGCCGCCCTCGGACACACCGACGCGGCACTCGCCGACCTCACCCGGGCCGTGCAACGGGTTCCCCAGCCCGAATACGTCCTCCAACTCGGCGAGCTCTACCAGTCCCTCGGCCGCAACCAGGAAGCCGCCCAGCAGTACCAGGTCTTCCGCGCCGAACAGAAGCTCTTCACCGGCAACGGAGTCGCCCTCGACTCCGACGCGGCCCTGTTCGAAGCCGATCACGGTGACCCCGGACGGGCCCTGGCCATCGCCCGGCAGGGCCTGAAGACCCGGCCGTTCATGGACACCCACGACGCCCTGGCCTGGGCCCTTCACGCCAACGGCCAGGACCGCGAGGCCCTCACCGAATCCGACCAAGCCCTCGCCCAGGGCACCCGCAACGCCCTCTTCCACTACCACCGGGCCGTCATCGAACAAGCCCTCGGCGACCAGAACGCCGCACACAGCGACCTCACCGAAGCCCTTGCCATCAACCGACACTTCAGCCCCCTGCTCGCCCCCAAGGCCCGCACGGCTCTGACCGCCCTGAACGGGTCCGCATAAGCCGAACGGGCGGAACCGTTGAGCCAGTCCGCTATGCCGACGCCAGCGCCACCCGCCGCAGCCGAACCCTGCCCACAGCCACCCAGAACAAGGGCCTTCCGTAAGCGGCGTTGGACCTGGCCCGGCACGGACTCCCGGTCTCCGAGGGCAGCAGCCGGGATGGCGAGAATCTCTGGAACCCGACGTCGCTCGGGCTGGAGGCCGCCGCAGAAGTGCTGGGCAGGAGGGTGGGGGAGACGGGCGGGACCGCCCAGGGGTGGTGGCCCCGAACTACGCGTCCCTGACAGCACTCGTTTCGACCATCTTCGAGCCCCTGAACCGCCCGTCCGTGCGCCGGCATGGTCGCCGAACGCATAGCCAACCATCGAACTATGTTGCCCCACCACATGTGCGCCTGACGTGCGTCTTCCTACCGTGTGCCGACACGTACCCGTCCCCACCGCACATGAGGAAGTGGCGCACATGACCTCCGGAACCACCGCTCCCCCACCCCCCGCCAGCCTCAAGCGCATCGTCGCCGCCAGTCTCATCGGCACCACCATCGAGTGGTACGACTTCTTCCTCTACGGCTCGGCCGCCGCCCTGGTCTTCAACAAGCTGTTCTTTCCCGGCTCCGACCCGCTCGTCGGCACGCTGCTGTCCTTCCTGACGTACGCCGTCGGATTCGCGGCCCGGCCGCTGGGCGCGCTCGTCTTCGGGCACTACGGCGACCGGCTCGGCCGCAAGAAGCTGCTGGTGCTGAGCCTGCTGCTGATGGGCGGGGCGACCTTCGCGATCGGTCTGCTGCCCACGCACGCGACCGTCGGCGCTGCGGCCCCCGTGCTGCTGACCGGGCTGCGCCTGGTGCAGGGTTTCGCGTTGGGCGGCGAATGGGGCGGTGCCGTCCTGCTGGTGTCCGAGCACGGCGACGCGAAGCGGCGAGGATTCTGGGCATCTTGGCCGCAGACCGGAGCACCCGCGGGCCAGCTCCTGGCGACCGGTGTCCTCTCGTTGCTCACCGCCACCCAGTCCGACGCCGCCTTCGTCTCCTGGGGCTGGCGCATCCCCTTCCTGATCTCCGGCGTACTGGTCGCCGTCGGTTTGTGGATACGTCTGTCTGTCGATGAATCACCTGTGTTCAAGCAGGCGTTGGCGCGCGCCGAGGCCCGCCGTACGGCCGGGACCGACGAGCCGGAGAAGCTTCCGCTGGTCTCCGTCCTGCGCCACCACTGGCGTGACGTGCTCGTCGCGATGGGCGCCCGCATGGCCGAGAACATCAGCTACTACGTGATCACCGCCTTCATCCTCGTGTACGCCACCACCTCCGCCGGCGTCTCCCGGCAGACCGCGCTCAACGCTGTCCTCATCGCCTCGGCCGTGCACTTCGCCGTCATCCCGGCCTGGGGCGCGCTCTCCGACCGCATCGGCCGCCGCCCCGTCTATCTGCTCGGTGCCGCGGGCGTCGGCCTCTGGATGTTCCCGTTCTTCTCCCTGATCGACACCGGCGGCTTCGCGAACCTGGTCCTCGCCGTCACCGTCGGCCTGGTCCTGCACGGCGCCATGTACGCACCCCAAGCCGCCTTCTTCTCCGAGATGTTCGCGACCCGGATGCGCTACTCGGGTGCCTCCATCGGTGCCCAGTTCGCCTCCGTCGCGGCGGGCGCGCCCGCGCCGCTCATCGCGACGGCACTGCTCTCCTCGTACGACAGCTCAACTCCCGTCTCTCTCTATGTGATCGGGGCGGTCGTCCTGACCCTGATCGCCGTGGGCTTCGCGAAGGAGACCCGCGACCGCGACCTGTCCGACGTCGAGGCCGCGGCCGACGAGCGGCCCGCCCCCACCGCACCGGCGGACGCCCGTACCGTCTGACCGCAGGTCCGCACTTCCCGATCCCCGTACGTGGTGATGCCGCGTGCGGGGATCAGTGCGGCCCGTCCGACGACAACCGGTGCAGTCTCAGCGCGAGTTGGATCTCCAGGGTGCGGGCCGGGCTCTGCCAGTCGTCGCCGAGCAGACGCCCCACCCGCTCCAACCGCTGCGCCACGGTGTTCACATGCACGTGCAGGGCGTCCTTCGTGCGCGCCGGACTCATACCGCTCGCGAAGTACGCGTCGAGGGTGCGAAGGAGGTCTGTGCCGCGCCGTTCGTCGTAGGCGACGACTCCGCCGATCGTGCGGCCCACGAACCCGGAGATGTCCCGGTCCCCGGCGAGCAGCAGCCCGAGGAACCCGAAGTCCTCGGCGGCCGCTCCGTCGCCTGCCCGGCCGAGCAGGCGCAGCGCCTCCAGGCAACGCTGCCCCTCCATGTATGCCGAGGCCACCGCTTCAGGGCGCGCCGCGAGCCGGTCGACCGGCGCGGAGGCGCCGACGGTGACCGCCTCGTGAACCGCGGTGCCCAGCTCCTTGGCCGTGCGGCGGGCCAGTGTCGTCGCTGTGTCGCCGGGCCCGAGCGGGAGCAGCAGGACGGTTCCACCGTCGCGGGCGGCCGCCAGTCCATGGCGGGTGGTGGCGAGATGGGACGCCGCCGACCACAGCCGTCTGCGCGCGCCCGCCTCCTGGTCGGCGTCGGCGGCGATGAGGTCGAGTCGGGCCGCCAGCACCACATGCGTGCCGTCGAGATCGGCGTGCAGCCTCGCGGCCCGCTCCCGCAGCAGTCTCGGATCACGGTCGCGGGCGTCCAGCAGGTCGTCCAACAGCTCGCCGCGTACCCGTTGTTCGGCCTCGGAGGCCGAACGTCTGGCGAGCAGGAGCAGCGAAGTGACCATCGCGGCGCGCTCCAGGGTGCGTTGGTCGACGGGGTCGAGGCCCGGATGCCCGCGCAGCACCAGCGCGCCCAGCAGTTCGCCGCCCGCCGCCACCGCGGCGACCCAGTCGTCCCCGTGCCGTACGGCGTGCCCGTCGGCTCGGGCCGCCTCCACGGCCATCGCCGGTGTGCCGCCCGGCTCCGCGAACTCGACCGTGCCGTCCAGGACTTCCGACACCGCGGCGGCCACGTCGTGGACTCCCCCGCCGCGCAGCACGAGTTCGGCCAGCCGGTCGTGGACGTCCGAGGCACGCTCGATCACTCCGCTGCGGTCCCGGATGATCTCGTTGGCCCGGCCCAGGCGGTCGAGGGCGGAGCGGGTCTCCGCCAGCGAGTTCGCCGTGTCGATGGCGGCCGCGGCCAGGGCCGCGAAGGAGCCGAGCAGCGCGATCTGTTCCCGCTCGAAGACCCGCGCTCTGCGGTCCGCGGCGAACAGCACGCCGATGACCTGGGGCCCGATCATCAACGGCACGCCGAGAATCGCGACGAGCCCCTCGTCCCGTACACCCGCGTCGATGGTCCGGGTGTGCTGGAAGCGTTCGTCCTTGAAGTAGTCGTCGGTGACGTACGGGCGGGCGGTCTGGGCGACGAGTCCGCCCAGGCCCTCCCCCATGCCGAGCCGCAACTGCTGGAAGCGCGCGGCGACCGAGCCCTCGGTGACACGCATATAGGTGTCACCCTCGGCCGCGTCGTTCAGGCTGAGATACGCGATGTCCGTGCCCAGCAGCGACCGGGCCCGCTGCACGATCGCCTGGAGTACGGCGTCGAGGTCGCGCAGGCCCGCGAGGTCGTGCGCGGTCTCGAAGAGCGCTGAGAGTTCGGCCTCGCGGCGGCGTCGTCCCTCTATCTCCGTGCGCACGCGCAGGGCGAGCAGCTTGGCCTGTTCGAGCGCGGCGACGCGTTCGGCGGGCAGGCCCTCGGCGCGGGCGAGCAGTACCGGCTGCTCGTAGGCGTCGGCGGTCGCTCCTCTGGCCAGGAGTTCCAGGAACGGCGCTTCCGCGCTGTCGGCGGAGCGCTCGGCTGATGGCAGGTGATCGCGGGACATGGCAACAGGATCGCGCATCCGCTGGCCGGCGCCCCGGCCCTGTGGATAACTCACGACCGACTCCGGTACGACTCGGGGTGGGGCCGGGTCCGGGACCGCTCGGGGTCGGGTCCGGTCGGGTCCGGTACGGCTCGGGCAGGGGCTGGGGCGACTCATGACGGGGGCCGGCTGCCGACCCGGATCGGGGCAAACACCGGTTCCGTTGTAGCTCGTGACGGGGGCCGACTCCGGCAAAGGCTCGGGGCGAGGACCGGCTCCGATGAGGCGCGGGCCGAGGCGAGTGGGGCGACCCGGCTCAGTGCGCGGTCCAGCCCCCGTCCAGCGCCAGCGATGTTCCGGTCATGAAGGCCGCCTGCGGGCCGCATAGGTAGGCCACCGCCTCGGCGACCTCCTCCGGCTCGATCAGCCGCTTGACCGCGCTGTCCCGCAGCAGGACCTCGGTCAGAACGCGCTCTCGCGGAATCCCGTGCGTCTGCGCCTGATCGGCCAGTTGTTTCTCGACCAGTGCGGTGCGCACATAGGCGGGGTTCACACAGTTCGAGGTGACTCCGTGGGGCGCGCCTTCGAGGGCCGCGGTCTTCGAGAGGCCCTCAAGGCCGTGTTTCGCGGCGACGTACGCCGACTTGAACGCCGAGGCTCGCAGCCCGTGTACCGAGGAGACATTGACGATGCGGCCCCAGCCCTGCCCGTACATGTGCGGCAGAGCGCCGCGGATGAGCCGGAACGGGGCCTCGAGCATCACGGTCAGCAGCGTGTGGAACGCCTCGGGCGGGAATTCCTCGATGGGGCGGACCATCTGCAGCCCGGCGTTGTTCACGAGGACATCGGTGCCGGCCGCCGCCTGTTCCGCCGCGTCGAGGTCGGTGAGGTCGAGGACGTGCGGCTCGATGGTCCCGGCCAGACCGTGTATCTCCTCGGCCAAGGTCTCCAGGCCCGCCGCATCCCGGTCGACCGCTCTCACCTTGGCTCCGGCGGCGGCGAGCCGCAGCGCGCAGGCGCGGCCGATGCCGCTCGCGGCGCCCGTGACGAGGGCGGTGCGGCCGCCGAGGTCGAGTGCGGAGACGTGGGGGCCCGGGAGGGCGCTGGGCGCGGTCATGCCTCGACCCTAGGCAGCACTCACGCCTCAACCGATGTGGTCAGCACACACACTTCGCACTCAGGTCATAGGCTCGAACCATGTGGGTTCGTCAACCAGCGCCTGCTTGATCCGGACGAGGGCGTACTCGTTCAGCGTCGGCAGGGAGTCCACGGCGAACCAGCCGACCTGGAGCGATTCGTCGTCATTGACGCGGGCCTCACCGCCGACGGCACGGCACTGGAGCGTGGTGTCCATGAACTGGCAGACGTCACCGTTGTCGAAGGTCACCCGCCCCCCGGCCCGGACCATGACGACGCGTTCGACCTCGACGTGCACGGCCGTCTCCTCGTACACCTCGCGCACCGCGCAGGCCGCGGGCTGCTCGCCCGGCTCCGGAATGCCGGAGATGAGAGCCCACTCGTGGTTGTCCGAACGCTGCCCGAGCAGAACCCTGCCCTCGTCGTCGAAGACCACGGCGCTCACCCCGGGAAGCCAGAGGAGCTGGTGGCCCGCGGAGGCCCGGATCGCGCGGATGAAGTCGGGAATAGCCATGACGCCGACCCTATCGGCGCGACTCCGTCACCCCGCGCGGACCCGGGAACCCCGTCCTAGGCGCCGGTGATCCGCCGCGAGCGGACCACCGTCGCCACCGCCCAGCCGAGACCACCCGCCGCGACCAGCACCAGGATCATCTCCGGGATGATGCCGAGCTTCGTGGCCGGCGTCTCGGAGGAGCGCAGCGGCACCTTCTGGACCAGCGAGTCGGCGACGAACATCCCGGTCTTCTGGGTGATCTTCCCGTCCGGCATGATCACGGCGCTGACACCGCTCGTCACGGGCACCGTGACGGTGCGGCTGTGCTCGACGGCGCGGATGCGGGACATGGCGAGCTGCTGGTAGGTCATCTCGCTGCGGTCGAAGGTCGCGTTGTTGCTGGGCACCGAGATGATCTGCGCGCCATCGGTGACGGTGCTGCGCACGGCCCAGTCGAACGCCGCCTCGTAGCAGGTGACGAGGCCGACCCCGGTGCCGTTCATCTTGAACACGCCAGGCTCGGTGCCGCGGCTGAAGTCCTGGCGCACCATGCTCGTCCAGTTCTTGTTGATCGCCCCGAGCAGCGGGCGCAGCGGCAGGTACTCGCCGAACGGCTGGACCTGGCGCTTGTCGTACGTGTCCACCGGGCCCTTGACCGGGTCCCACAGGATCTGCTCGTTGTAGAGCTTGCCGTGCCGCTCGACGACCGCGCCGACGGAGACGGGGGCACCGATCGCCTTGGCGGCCTCGTCGATCACGAAGCGCGCGTCGGCGTTGGTGAACGGGTCGATGTCGGAGGAGTCCTCAGGCCACAGCACCAGGTCGGGCTTGGCCGCCTTGCCCGCCTTGACCTCGGCGGCCAGTCGCTCGGTCTCCCGCACATGGTGGTCGAGGACGGCGCGCCGCTGGGAGTTGAAGTCGAGCCCCGCGCGCGGGACGTTGCCCTGGATGAGCGCGACGGTCGCCGTGCCGTCCTCGGCCTTGTCGCTGACCAGCATCCGCGCGGCGAGCGCTCCGACGACGGGGACGGCGACGCTGAGCAGCGCCACCACGGCCGCGCCGCGGCGCAGGACGCCGGTGCCGCGCCGCTCGACGGCCAGGCGGACGATCTCGTACAGCCCGAAGCCGCACAGCACGACCGCGAAGCCGAGCACCGGAGTACCGCCGACCGCGGCGAGCGGGAGGAAGACGCCGTCGGCCTGTCCGAACGCGATCTTCCCCCAGGGAAAGCCGCCGAAGGGCGCACGCGCGCGTGCCGCCTCTCCGGCGATCCAGAGAGCCGCCGCCCACAGCGGCCACCCGGGCAGCCGGGAGACGAACGTGATCCCCGCGCCCACAAGCGCTACGTAGATCGCCTCCACCGCGACGAGCGCGAGCCAGGGACCGGAGCCGACCTCGACACCGGTCCACACCAGCAGCGGCAGCAGGAATCCGAGGCCGAACAGATAGCCGAGGCCGAGACCGGCCTTCCAGGAGCGACCGCGCAGAGTCCAGCCGAAGACCGCGAAGGCGGGCAGGGCGAGCCACCACAGGGTCCGTGGCGGGAAACTGACGTACAGCAGCACTCCGGAGAGCGCCGCGGCGGCGGCCGGAACGAGGCGACGCGCCAGGGCGGCCCCGCGCGGGGCGGGCACGGCCTGGGGTTCGAGCTGTTCCGGCTCGTCTACGGTGGTTGCGGTGACGGTCACTTGGGGAGTGTACGGCGCTTGACCTGGGCGCCGACAGCTCGGTCCCGATGGGCGGAACACCGCTCGGTCGACCCCTTCGCACCGATCTGCCGCAACGTTCCTGCACAACAGGTCCCCAAACCGACGCACCACCCGTTACGGTGTGCCCGAGCCTCTGACGTGCGGCCTGATGCGGTGACGGCGCCCGGGGTCCGGCAGCGTCGGGGGGCGACGAGGGTGGGTTCCACGGGGATGACGTCCACGGCTGATGCGGCGGCCACGGGCGAGAGACGCAGCGCCTCCGATGTCGCCGGCATGGTCGTGCTCGCGGCCTGTGCCTCCTGGTCGCTGATCACGGCGGCCGCGCACGACGGCCGGCCCGAGGGCATGCTGCTGGCGGTGCTCGCCGTCGCGGCGGGCTACGCCTCGGGACGGATCCTCGGAGCGCTCCTGCCGGTGGCCGCCGCTGGTGCCGGAGCGCTGGCGGGACTCGGCCTCGCCATCGCCACGCCGGGCCCGCAGATCAGCCTGCAACTCGGCCACACCGGTGCCACGGCCGCCCTGCTGACCCTTTCCTGCGGTGCCGCGTGCTGCGCGGCCTGGGCCGCGCGCCCGCCCGCCCTGCGGCTCGCGCTGCGGCTGCTCGCCGCCGGCACCGCGGTGACGGCGGCACTCCTCGGGTCCACCACCGGATTCGTCACCTGCGCCGGGGTCCTGCTGTGCTCGCTCGCCGCCGCCCGTGTGCGGCGCCGCGCCCTCGGCCTGACGGGGCTCGCGGCCGCCGCGGCGCTGGCGGCCGGGGCGACCTGGGCGATCGGCGAGGACGCGCTGCCGGGCGGACTGACCGAGTCCCTGAAGGGCCAGCTCACCGAGCACCGCATCCTGCTCTGGCACGACGCCCTGCGCATGGCCCGCGCGAATCCCGAGCTGGGGATCGGGCCCGGACGTTACGGAGAGCTCAGCCCGACGGTCGCCCAGTCGCTGCTGCCCGACGGCAAACCCCACTCCGCACCGCTTCAGCAGGCAGCCGAACAGGGTCTGACCGGCGTGGTCCTGCTCGCCGCGGCGTTCTGCTGGGTCCTGTACGCGCTGTTGCGCTCGCCGCGCACCACGCCGATCGCGCTGACGACGGGCGCGGCCCTGACGGCTGTGGCCGCCATCGCGTCGATCGGCAACGCACTGAGCTTCATGACGGTGACCGCGGGCGCGGGACTGCTCGCCGGACTCGCGACCGCACGACCGCTCATCACGGGGGAGCCGGACGACGTCCTGGCGCCGACCCGGCGGTCCGACGGTCACCTGGGGTCGGGTCGTGACCGACGCCTGCGTCGGCCGTCAGCGCACGACGCCGGTCGCGTCCGGGGGCAGATGGCCGCGGATGGTCCGTACCGCCGCCTCGGCGTTGTCCACGGTGATCGTGAACGTGTGGCCGTCACCCAGGCGTAGCACCACGCCCTCGCCCCGCCGGACGATGACGGCGGTTCCCTGCTCGGGCCGCCAGCGATATCCCCAGCCGCCCCACTGACGCGGGGTGACCTGAGGCGCGAAGTCGGCACCGACGACCGTGGAGAGGGGAATGCGGCGGCGCGGCAGCCCTATGTGGCCACAGCGCACCTCCAGGCAGTCCTCGTCCACCCTCACGGCGACATGCACGAACGCCAGGGTGCCGAAGAGGATGAGCAGTCCGGCCGCGATGCATCCGACGACGGACATGACCAGCGGCGCCGTTCCCGACGTCCAGCCGGAACTGACGGCCAGCTCGATCCCGAGAGCCAGACAGGCCAGGCCGCCTATGGCGGGCAGCCACTGAACACGATTCCTCGCGCGTCCGGTCCAGATCTCCGGGTGCGGGGAGGTTTCGCCGTGGGGGTGGTCCCTCATGCTTTTGAGACTACTCAGGTTCCGCTGCGCGGGCACCGGGTCGCGGAGCGTCACTCCGCCGGGTGGACGAGCGCCCCCACCGAGGGCGTCCGGTCGGTGACCGAACGTGCCCGCGGAGCGGCGGGTGTCCGCGTGTTCGCCACCGGTGTTCTTGTGCCTGAGGCCTTCGGCAGCAGGCACGGCGTTACGACGTGCGGGCTCGCCCAGCTCAGCGCGCGGGGCTGACCGCCGAGAGGATGCGGCCTTCCTCATAGGCGAGCGCGGTCGCGGGCAGCGCGCCCTGTCGTCCGCTCAGCAGCACCGTGACCGTGGAATCGGCGGGGGCCCCGGGGTCCGGGAGCTCGCCGATCCGGCGCAGCGCCTGGGCGGCGACCGCCCCGGCGGAACCGTGCAGGACGAGCGGCGGACGGCCGGGGCGCTGCACGGCCGCGCGGATGCGCTCGGCGACGAGCTCGTAATGGGTGCAGCCCAGGACGACGACCCTTACATCCTCGGGGGTGCGGGCGGCGGCCACCGCGATCGCGGCGTCGATGGCCGCCTGGTCCGCGTACTCCACGGCGTCCGCGAGTCCGGGGCAGGCCACCTCGGTGACCTCCACTCCGCCGGCGAACTCCTCGATCAGTCCCCGCTGGTACGGACTGCCGGTGGTGGCGGGCGTGGCCCAGATCGCCACGGGTCCGCCGCCCGCGGCGGCCGGCTTGATCGCCGGGACGGTGCCGATGACGGGCACCTCCGGCTCCAGGCGGGCGCGCAGGGCGGGCAGGGCGCGTACGGAGGCGGTGTTGCAGGCGACGATCAGGGCGTCGGGCCGGTGCAGAGCGGCGGCCTCGGCGACGGCCAGGGCACGCGCGGTGACGTCTTCCGGTGTACGGGGTCCCCAGGGCATGCTGCCGGGGTCGGAGGAGAGGACGAGATCGGCGTCGGGCCGCAGTCGACGTACCGCGGCGGCAGCAGCGAGCAGTCCGATTCCGGAGTCCATCAGCGCGATCTTCACCCGGTCACCATAGACGATCCGTCTTTACGGGCGACTGTGGTGGGGCAGACTGCGGCAGGTGAGCGCCCTCGTGTGGATCGCTGTCGGATCACTGGCCGCGTGGCTGTGGCTGCTGCTCGGCCAGGGCTTCTTCTGGCGTACGGACGTACGGTTGCCCGCCCTCCGCGAACCGTCGGACTGGCCCTCTGTGTGCGTCGTGGTGCCGGCCCGGGACGAGGCCGCCGTCCTGCCCGAGAGCCTGCCCTCGCTCCTCGCCCAGGACTATCCGGGGCGGGCCGAGATCTTCCTCGTCGACGACGGCAGCTCGGACGGCACCGGAGAGCTGGCCCGCGAGCTGGCGCGCCGGCACGGCGGACTGCCGCTCACCGTCGGCTCACCGGGGGAACCGCCCGCGGGCTGGACGGGCAAGCTGTGGGCCGTACACCACGGCATCGGCCTCGCCCGCGCGCGGGAACCCGAATATCTGCTGCTGACCGACGCGGACATCGCGCACGCGCCGGACAGTCTGCGCCTGCTGGTGGCGGCGGCGCGCACGGGCGGTTTCGACCTTGTCTCGCTGATGGCGCGACTGCGGGTGGTGAGCCTGTGGGAGCGGCTCGTCGTGCCTGCGTTCGTCTACTTCTTCGCGCAGCTCTACCCCTTCCGCCGGATCGCCGTGAAGGGCTCGCGGACGGCGGCCGCGGCGGGGGGATGCGTCCTGCTGCGCGCGGACACCGCCGAGCGGGCGCGCATCCCTGACGCGATCCGGCATGCCGTCATCGACGACGTGGCGCTCGCCCGTGCCGTCAAGCGCGGCGGCGGCCACATCTGGCTGGGCCTGGCCGAGCGGGTCGACAGCGTGCGTCCGTACCCGCGGCTGCACGATCTGTGGCGCATGGTCTCGCGCAGCGCCTACGCCCAGCTGCGGCACAGCCCGCCGTTGCTCGCCGGAACGGTCGCCGGGCTCGCCCTCGTGTACCTGGTGCCGCCGGTCGCCCTTCTGGCGGGCCTCGCCGCGGGGAACGCCTGGGCGGCGGCGGCCGGCGGGCTCGCCTGGCTGGTGATGACGGCGACGTACATGCCGATGCTCCGTTACTACCGGCAGCCCCTGTCGCTCGCTCCCCTGCTGCCGGTCACCGCGTTCCTCTATCTCCTCATGACGGTCGACTCCGCGGTGCAGCACTACAGGGGGCGCGGCGCGGCCTGGAAGGGCCGCACCTACGCGCGCCCCGACACCGCCCTCGACGAGAACTGAGGGGCGGCTCGGACGGTCATTTCCTGCCGGGCGTCCAGTTCATGCCCCAGCCGTAGGCGTGGTCGACGGTGCGCTGCGGGCTCACCCCGCGCGCGGGGATCAGGTACCGGGCCTCGCGCTGGACGACCAGGTCGGCGCCGTTGCCGGTGATGAGGGCGAGCGCGCAGACCGTGGAGGGCACCGTGCACTCGTCGAGCGAGAAGTCGATCGGCGCGCCGTTCAGCGGCTGGAGGGTGACCGTGGCGTGCAGGTCGGCGAAGGAACGCGCTCCTTCGTAGATGGTCACGAAGATGAGGATGCGCCGGAAGCTCTGTTTGTGGTCGAGGTTGATGGAGAGGTTCTCGCCCCCGGCCACGGCCCCGGTGCGGTCGTCGCCGTCGAGATGTATGTACGGCGGCTGGTGCAGGGCCCCGAAGGCGTTGCCGAGTGCCTGCACGACTCCCTTGCGGCCGTCGGACAGCTCGTACAGCGCGCACAGGTCGAGGTCGAGGTCGGCGTGCGTGGCGACGGCCCGGCCGCGTTTGCTGCCCCACCCCGAGAACTGCTTGCGCACCTCCCAGTTGAGGTTCACGCGCATGGCACCGGTCGTGCCGCCCTGTTTGCTGAGCGAGACGGAGGGGGCCTCCTTGGTGAGGGTCACCTTGGACAGGCGGACCGGCGCCGGAGGGGCCGCGGGCGGCCTCGGAGTCGGAGTCACGGGCGGGGGCATGGTCATGTGCGGGGCGACCGGCGGCGGCATGGTGACCGGCGGAGCGGCGTGGGGTGGCGGCCCCTGCACGAGGGTGGCGGGCGGCGGGGGCGCGGGGGTCACCGGGGGTGCGGCGCGCTGCGGCTCGTCCACGGTGATCCCGTAGTCGGTGGCCAGCCCTTCGAGACCGCTTCCGTAACCCTGTCCGACGGCGCGGAACTTCCAGGCTCCCTGGCGTCGGTAGAACTCGCCCAGCACGAAGGCGGTCTCCACGGTCGCGTCGGTGCTGTCGAAGCGGGCGATCTCCGTGCCGTGCTGTGCGTCGAGCACCCGGATGTACAGGCCGGGAACGCGCCCGAAGGAGCCGCCGTCGGCGGAGGCGGCCAGGACCACCGTCTCGACGACGGGTTCCGCGCGCGTGAGATCGACGAGCAGCGCGTCGGTCACCTGGCCGCCGTCGTTCCGCTTCCCTTCGTGGCGCACGGCGCCCGAGGAGTGCGCCGGCTGGTTGTAGAAGACGAAGTCGCCGTCCGAACGAACCTTTCCGGCCACCAGCAGAAGGGCGGAGCCGTCTACGTCGGGCACTCCCGGTCCTGAACGCCACCCCAATTCCACCCGGAGTGCGGTCGTCGGGACAGGAACATTCGATCCCTTAGGCATTGACATGTACGCCCCCATCGCGTGTCTCCGCGCCGGTGCGAGTCCCGAACGGACCGCCGGCTCCGCTCTCGCCAAACCTAATCCCCAGGTCCGGCGACTCCCATGACTCGGACAGAAGATCCTGGTCAACCGCCGGTAACCCGTCCGAAGCTCGGCCTTTACACGATCTCAACCATCTTTGACGTCCTTTTTTGCCGAGTTCGCTCGCATTGGGGATCCCGCGTCACCGCCGACACGGAAAACAACCCTCTTATCGGTCTCCCCAACCAGCACATCGTGGGCTTAACTTATGTGCCATGACCTCCCCCCGCTCCACCTATGGCGGCGGTTACTACTCCGCCTTCCAGGACACCCCGATCTACGACTCCCTCGTCGCCGAGCGGGGTACCCCTCAGATCGCCCCGATCCGGGTCCCTTCCGCCTACGACTCGGGCAGCAACAACCTTCCGGCACTGCCGTCCGCGCTCCCCGCGCTGCCGGCCGGCCCCTCCTCGTACGGCTACCAGCAGGCCCAGCAGCCCTCGCCGCTGCAGCAGGCCCCCGCGCCGTACATCCCGCAGCAGGCGGGCGCGCCCCGGGGCTATCCCAGCCCGCAGCCGCAGCAGCCGCGCCCGATGTCGGGCAACACGGGCTACGAGGCGATGCGCCCCGCGGCCCCCCGCCCCGCCCCGGCTCCCTACCAGGACCCGTACAACAATCAGCAGTACCGCGGGTACTGAGACCTCCGAACCTGATTGTCGGTGCTTCCTGGCACCATGGCGGTCATGGGGAACGCGGTACTGCACTCGATTCACGTCCATCCGGTCAAGGCGTTCCGGGGCCAGTCACTCCGGGAGGCCGAGGTGGAGCCCTGGGGGCTGACCGGAGACCGACGCTGGGTCCTGATCGACGACGGGGGAAAGGTCGTCACGCAACGCGAGCAGCCGCGTCTGGCCCTGGCCGCCGCCGAGACACTCTCCGACGGCGGCCTCCGGCTGTCCGCCGAGAACCGCGAGCCGGTGAGCGTTCCCGTGCCCGAGCCCATCGGTACGACGACGGTGGAGATCTTCGGCGACAAGGTGGAAGCGGTCCTCGCCGACCCGGCCGCACACGACTGGTGCAGCGGGTACCTGGGCACTGACGTGCGCCTCGCCCACATGGACGATCCGGCCGTCCGCCGGCCCGTCGACCCGGACTTCGCGCTGCCGGGCGAGACCGTCAGCTTCGCCGACGGCTATCCCCTGCTCGTCACCACACTCGGATCGCTGGACGCTCTCAACTCCTTGATCGCGCGGGGCGACCACGCCGAGGAGGGCCCCTTGCCGATGAACCGCTTCCGGCCGAACGTCGTCGTCTCCGGAACCGACGCCTGGGCCGAGGACGACTGGTCGCGGATCGCCATCGGCGAGGTCACCTTCCGGGTCACCAGGATGTGCGGCCGCTGCGTCGTCACCACGACCGACCAGGACAGCGCCCGACGCGGCAAGGAGCCCCTGCGCACGCTCGCCCGGCACCGCCGCTTCGCCGGGAAGCTGATCTTCGGGCAGAACCTGGTGCCCGAGTCCCGCGGCTCGCTGCGGGTCGGCGACCCGGTCACCGTCCTCGCGTAGCCCGTGCGAGCACATTCCGCCAGAGGCCGGTCGACGGGAACCCCGGCGCCGGGCGGGATCGTTGAGTCGGTGCGAGATGTTCATGAAGGGCCCTGGGGGAGGGTGACGTCGCTCTCTCTTCCCCGGCCTCACGCGTGAACGGCTCCGCTGCGGGTTATCACGGACGCGGAAGGGGGTGCGGGACGGTGGGCGCGATCATCGGTCTCTGGCGCTGGCGGCACAATCCGCTGCGCCGTACGACAGATCTCGTGGAGGCCTGGCTGGCCCTGGCCGCCCTCCTGCTCGTCCTCGTCGCGGCCCCCCTCGTCGGTGCGGCCGTGGGGGCCTCGGTCCAGGGCACGCTGCAAAGAGCGGTGCGGGACCAGCGCAAGGACCGTCACCAAGTGGCGGCCGTCGTCGTCAGGAAGCTGCCCCCGGGCCCGCTGGCGCCCGACCCGGAGACGCCGTCGGGACGGGACGCGCACAGCCGCGTCCTGGCCGAGTGGACGGCGCCGGACGGCACCCCGCAGCGCGGCACGGTGGTCGCCGCCCTCAAGTCCCCACGCCCAGGGGACCATTTCTCGATCTGGACCGACCGGCACGGCCGAATAATGGGCCGCCCGCTGGACAGTGCCACCGCGACCACGCACGCCGTTCTGGCCGGTTTCGGCGCGGCCGTGCTCTCGGCGGGGCTCCTCGAGGGCGGCAGGCGGTCGATCCTGTGGCACATGATCCGCCGGCGTCACGCCCGATGGGACCGGGCATGGGACAAGGCGGGTCCCGACTGGGGCAAGGCAGACACCGGCAGCTGACGGCCTTCCCGCTCCGGTCAACCGGGCGTCCCCGCGCACGCTACGGTGGACCGGCCGAACTGTTCGGCACCGTCGTGAGAGGCTGTCCGGCAGGGGCCATCCCGGCCGACGGGGCATCAGTACGACCTCGCAGGACCCGCGTACGACGAGGTGGGGGCACAACAGCGCCATGGCACAGGGCACGGTCCAGGTGACGCACACCGGAACCTCGCGGTGGCGGCGCCGCACGGGTGAGTACGCATCGCTGGCCGCCGCCCTGGAGGCCGCGGCCGACGGCGACGTGCTGACCGTCGCTCCCGGCACCTACCGGGAGAACCTGGTGGTGGACCGCGCGGTGACACTGCGCGGTCCCGAGGGTTCCCCCGGCTCCGTGCGCATCGCGCCGATCGACGGCGTGGCGTTGACGGTGCGCGCCTCCGCCGTGGTCCAGGACCTGCATGTGGAGGGCCAGGACTCGGCCTCGCCCGCGCTGCTCGTCGAAGAGGGCACGCCGGAACTGCTGGACATACGGATCGTCACGCGCTCCGCCGCCGGGATCGAGGTGCGCGGCGGCGCCCGCCCGACCGTACGCCGTTGCACGGTCGACAACCCCGCGGGCGTCGGCATCGCCGTACTGGACGGCGGCGGTGGGGTGTTCGAGGAGTGCGAGGTCGTCGCGGCCGGTCAGTCGGGAGTCGCGGTCCGCGGGGGCGCGCATCCGCGCCTCGAGCGCTGTCGGGTGCACCACACTTCCGGTGCGGGCCTGTCGGCGACCGGCGAGAACTCGTCGCTGGAAGCGGTGGGTTGCGAGGTGTACGAGGTCAAGGGTTCCGGGGTGCAGATCACCGGCCGGGCCACCGCGCATCTCACCGACTGCGACGTGCACCGGACGACCGCGGACGGCGTCACCCTCGACACGGACGCGGTGCTCACGCTCGCCGACTGCCGCATCCACGACATCCCGGAGAACGCGGTCGATCTGCGCTCGCGCTCGGTGCTCACCCTGACCCGTACGACGGTGCGGCAGTTCGGGCGCAACGGCCTCTCGGTCTGGGACCCGGGCACCCGCGTGGACGCCAACCAGTGCGAGATCTTCGACAGTACGGGCGACTACCCCGCGGTGTGGGTGAGCGACGGCGCGACCGCCGTACTGGACTCGTGCCGGGTGCACGACGTGCCGGACGCGCTGTTCGTCCTCGACCGGGGTTCGCGGGCGGATGTCGTCGACTGCGACATCTCGCAGGTGCGCAACACCGCGGTGTCGGTGAGCGACGGTGCCACCGCGCAGCTCGACGACTGCCGCATCCGCGACGCCGCGACGGGTGCCTGGTTCCGTGACCACGGCAGCGGCGGCAACCTGTCCGGCTGCATCGTGGACGGCACACAGACCGGCGTGATCGTCACCAAGGGCGCCGATCCGACCATCGAGCGCTGCACGGTCACCTCGCCCGCCGAGGCGGGCTTCTATGTGTCGGCGGACGGCCGGGGCAGCTTCCTGAGCTGCCGCGTGGTGGACAGCGAGGGCTACGGCTTCCATGTGATCGACGGCTGCCGCGCGACCCTGCGCAAGTGCCGTACGGAGCGGTGCGCGCGCGGAGGCTACGAGTTCGCCGACGGGGGCTCGGCGCCCGGCGGAGGTCCCGTCGTCGAGGACTGCGCGAGCGACGAGAGCACCGCGCTACGCGCTCCGACGCACGAGACGGCGGTCGAGACGGCGGCTTCGACCACGAGTCTGCTGGGGGCGATCCCCGGCCAGCGCAGCACCGAGCGGGAGCCGCTCGCCGCCGGGACGGAGCCCGCGCAGCCGGCCCGGGGATCGAGGGTGGTCCTCGGTGAACTCGACCTGCTGGTCGGCCTGGAGAACGTCAAGCGCGAGGTGCGTGCCCTCACCGACATGATCGAGGTGGGCCGCCGCCGGCAGCAGGCCGGTCTGAAGGCGGCGTCCGCCCGGCGCCATCTGGTCTTCACCGGCTCCCCCGGCACCGGCAAGACGACCGTCGCCCGGCTGTACGGCGAGATCCTGGCCTCACTGGGTGTACTGGAGAAGGGGCATCTGGTCGAGGTGTCCCGGGTGGACCTGGTCGGTGAGCACATCGGATCGACCGCGATCCGCACCCAGGAGGCGTTCGACCGGGCGCGCGGCGGCGTGCTGTTCATCGACGAGGCGTACGCGCTGTCGCCGGAGGACTCGGGCCGCGACTTCGGTCGCGAGGCCATCGACACCCTGGTGAAGCTGATGGAGGACCACCGCGAGGCGGTGGTGGTGATCGTCGCGGGGTACACCGCCGAGATGGAGCGGTTCCTGTCGGTCAACCCCGGTGTGGCGTCCCGCTTCTCACGGACCATCACCTTCAACGACTACCTCCCCAACGAACTGCTGCGAATCGTGGGACAGCAGGCCGAGGAGCACGAGTACCGGCTGGGTCCGGGCGCGGCCGAGGCGCTGCTGAAGTACTTCACGGCGATTCCGAAGGGACCCGCGTTCGGCAACGGACGCACGGCGCGCCAGACGTTCGAGGCAATGGTGGAGCGGCACGCGGGCCGGGTCGCCCAGCTCGACGAGCCGAACACGGACGATCTGACCCTGCTCTACTCGGAGGACCTGCCGGAGCTGCCCTGAGCGTCCTCGCCGCCCTGACCTCCTCAGCCGCCCTGACCTCCTCAGCCGCCCTGAGCCTCCTCGCGGGGACGCGGGCCCGGCACCTCGGGCAGCAGCCTGGCCAGCAGCAGTTCCCGCTCCTCGGCGAAGGCGGGGTCCGCCTGGTAGTCGGAGTGGCCGAGAACCGGCGCGGGCAACGGCTGCCGCTCGGTGCGGCCGTAGGCGAGCGGGTCCTTCAAGGGCTCGTGGTCGACCTCGGGACCGCAGTCGCCCGGCAGCCGGACGGGTCCGCCGATCGGATCGGTGCGACGGTACAGATTGCGCCAGCAGGCGACCTCGCGGTGCAGCGAGGCCAGGGCGGCAGGTCCGAAGTGGGCCGGGAACCAGCGTCCGTACAGGCGCTCCAGCGGTGAGCCGTAGGTGAGCAGCGCGACCCTCTTGCGTACCGAGGGCTTGAGCTGCCAGGCCGCGGCAGCCGCCAGCACACTGCCCTGGGAGTGTCCGGAGAGCACGAGCCGTCCGCCGGTCGCGCGGGTCCAGGCGGCCATCCGCCAGGTGAGGTCGGGCACGGCGCGCTCGGCGTAGCAGGGCGGCGCGAAGGGGTGGGCCGCGCGCGGCCAGAAGGTGCCGACGTCCCAGAGGATGCCGATGGTGCGGCGGGCGGCGGGGTCCTTGTAGGCGCGGCGGCCCCAGGTGACGAACAGGATGAAGCCGAGGCCGATCAGCCAGGAGCCGAGCGCCTGCGCGGTCTCGGCCGCGCCGTGGACGAAGCCGTTCGCCCCGCGCGCGGCCTCGCTCGGAGCGTCCCCGGTGGCGAACGCCCCGGCCAGGGCACAGGCCCCGAGCAGCAGTGTCACGGACGAGAGGACACCGACCATGAGCGGCGCCCGGTCGGTGAGAGCGGCCATCGCGCGGGTGCTCGCGATGCGGCGGGTGCGGGCGGAGTCCTTTGCCTCGCCCGGGTACTCGCGTTCGACGGCGAGCGTCTCGCGGCGGCGCAGCTTCCAGGTGCGCCGGGCGAGCCAGCCGGTGAGGGCCAGCAGGACGACGAGCAGCGGCGGGATCGCGGAGGCCTGCCAGGTCAGCAGGACGGGCGGGCCGGGGATCGAGTGGCGGGTGCCGTCGAGCCAGTCGGCGACCCGCTGGGACACTCCTCCGGACATCACACCGCCGAGTGCGCAGGCGAGCATGGCGACGGCGGGCCCCGCGAAACCGCGCATCGCGGTGCGGGTGTCGAGGATGCCGGCCGCTGTTCCGCGCGAGGCCACGGCCTGAGGAGTCGTGCGGTACAGGGCGCGGGCGACCACGCCGAGCGCGATCACCAGCAGGCCCTGTACGAGGGTGAGGCCGCCGAACGTGGCGTCGCCGGGAAGGCGGCCCGTCGAGTGCCAGTGCGGCCGTGACCAGCCGGCGTACACCAGGGTGAGGGCGAGCAGGGCGAGCGAGCCCAGCGGCAGCCGGCGCACGAGCATCCGGTCGCGTCCGTGGTCGATCCGGTTCTCGCTGCGGCCACGACGGCAGACCACCCACAGCACAACGGCCCCGCCCACCACGAGTGTTGCGTTCAGGAGCCCGCCCAGCGCCTCCAGTACGGCGGGGCCGCCCCGCGCACGGTCGTAGCGGGCGGCCGAGGAGCCCACGGCCGCGGCGACGGTCAGGAACCCCGCGGCGGTGTGCGCGGCGCGCAGCCGGGCCACCAGGCGGCGCCCGTACCAGAAGCCGGGGCGGCCGAGTCCGGTGCCGTCGGTCTCGTCGTCGTGCTCGGCCGCGCGGGCCATCGGCTGCTGCGACTCGTACGCGCTCCAGGTGCGGTGCGACAGGTACCACAGGAGGGTGGTGAGCGCCGCGGGCACCAGGCAGGCCAGGGCGAGGCGGCGGCCCGGCTGACTCCACCAGCCGGCGCCGGGCCGGTCCGGGGAGAGGAATCCGAGCCAGGAGTGGTTGCGCACGCACGCACGGGTGCCCGCGCACTGCCAGGCGGCCAGGTCGAGGGCGACCTCGCAGGCGGCGGCGACCAGCAGCACCGTGAGGGTGAGTCCGGCGAGGCGGACGAGCAGCCCGTACAGGCGTACCGCCCGTCCGCGGCCGTGCGCGGCGGGGCGCATCCAGTGCGCGAGGTTGACCACCATGAAGGGCAGTAACAGGAGCCACAGGGCGCGGGCGCCGTTGCCGGAGGTGAGGTTGCACCATACGTACGCCTCGCGCACCGGCTCGCCGCGGTGGGCGCCGGGGCGCTCCTCGGCGTCGGTGTCGTCGGCGCGCCGGAAGACGGCCGCCGTCGCGTCGCCGGTGATCCGGACCGTCCGGGGATCGTTCAGCATTTCCTCCGGCGTGGTGCCGCCGACCCCGTGGACCAGGAGTTCCAGGGCGATACCGGCCGCTTCGGGCCGCTGTGCGGAGCCGCCGGGCTCCCCGTCGATGACATGTTCCCGTGCACGTTCCACTGTTCCGCACTTCCCCCGTGCCCCGCGTGTCTCATGTGTCATGTGCAGGCACAAGGGTCTCGCGCTCCGGGGTGCGAGCACACCCGAACTCACGAAATCTCCCCGAAACGTGTGAACGTGGCCGCACGGGAGGGGCACGGCGGGCGTGCGGGCAGTGGCGCGACTGGCGGTGTCCCGTGCGAGGATGGGTCGTCCTCCAGACCTCGGGCAAGGAGAATGTCCACGTGGGAGTGGGTTCGGACGGAGTGTCGGGCAGGCAGCGACGAAAGGACCGAAGCGGTCGTGAGTGAGAATCAGAACCTCCTCGCGGAGCAGCGTCGCGCCCTGATCCTCGACGAGGTGCGCCGCCGCGGCGGTGTCCGCGTCAACGAGTTGACGCGAAGACTCGGCGTCTCCGACATGACGGTCCGCCGCGACCTCGACGCGCTGGCCCGTCAGGGTGTCGTCGAGAAGGTGCACGGCGGCGCGGTACCGGTGGTCGAGGCGAGCACGCACGAACCGGGTTTCGAGGCCAAGTCGGGTCTGGAGCTGACCGCCAAGGAGGACATCGCGCGGACGGCCGCCGAGTTGGTCGCGCCGGGCTCGGCGATCGCCCTCTCCGGCGGTACGACGACGTACGCGCTGGCCCATCACCTCGTGGACGTCCCGGACCTGACCGTGGTCACCAACTCGGTACGTGTGGCTGACGTGTTCCACTCGGCGCAGCGCACCTCCGGTCAGCGTCAGGGGGCCTCGACCGTCGTCCTCACCGGCGGGGTACGCACACCGTCCGACTCGCTCGTCGGGCCGGTGGCCGACCAGGCCATCGCGGCACTGCACTTCGACGTCCTCTTCCTCGGTGTGCACGGCATATCGGCCGAGGCCGGACTGTCGACGCCGAACCTCGCGGAGGCGGAGACCAACCGGCGGCTCGTGCAGTCCGCGCGACGCGTCATCGTGGTCGCGGACCACACCAAGTGGGGCACGGTGGGCCTCAGTTCGTTCGCCGCGCTGGACCAGGTCGACACGCTGGTGACCGACGGCGGGATGCCCGCGGAGGCTCGCGCGGAGATCGCGGAGCACCTTCGGCGCCTGGTCGTGGCCGGTGAACCCGAGGACGATACAGACATCTGACGGTCCGCCAGCTAGGGTGACGCTGCCCGCGCCGCCGGTCAGGCCGTCGGCGCCGTCCGTGGCGCGGGTGCGCCCAGGCCATCGCTCGCACCGAGGGGGCCGGTTCCGATGCACGGCCGAGCGGGCGGCGACTCCGAGAGACTGTCGGGCGAGTTCGGTTCGTGAGACGGTCCAGTGGGCCGTCACGGGCGTTCCGCACACACGGAGACCGGAACCCGGTTCCGGCGAGGGGGTTCACTCATGGCACGTCAACTGCGTCCGGTGGGACCTGACTTCGTCGAAACCGCCCCGCTGCGGCTGGTGTTCGCGCGGGAGGTCGCCGCCTCTCCCGAGGCGGTCTTCTCAGCGCTCGCCGAGGACGTGTCCGGCTGGAGCGAGTGGTTCTCGGCGGTGACGCTCGCCCGGCCCACCGCGGACGGCACGGGGCGCGAGGTGCGGCTCCGCGGCGGAACACGCTTCGAGGAGACCGTCCTCGTCTCGGAGGCTCCCGAGGTGTACGCGTACCGGGTGGATGCCACGAACGCGCCGGGGCTCCGCGCCCTGGTCGAGGAGTGGCGGCTCACGCCCGCGGGCACGGGGACGCGCGTGCGGTGGACCTTCGCCGCCGACGGAACGGCCTTGTTCCGGGCGGCACTTACCGTGGGGCGGGGCGGTCTGGGCCGCGCCTTCCGCGGCGCGGTGACGACCCTGGACCGGCGCCTGGCGTCGGCGCCCGCCTGAAACCCGCCTGAACCCACGGGCGCACAGGGCCGGCGCCGGACGTCAGAAGCCGGACCTCAGGCGTCAGCCCTCCGGCGAGGGGCGTCAGGCGCCGGGCGCCCAGCGCCAACAACAACCAGGTTCCCCCGGACCGGGGTTGGAGGGCCGGACCCGAGGGCGCGCCCTGCCGCCAGGTCGGTCCGTCCTGGGGCAGGCCGTCCTGGGGCCTGGCTGGCCCGGGGGCAGGCCTGCCAGGGGTCAAGCCAGTCAGCCGGTCAGGTCGGCCAGACGCCCGTCTCCAGCAGGGAGTTGATCGCCGTCGTGTACGGCGCGATGTCCAGGCCCTGTTCGGCCAGCCACGCGTCCGAGTAGTACTTGTCCAGATAGCGGTCCCCGGGGTCGCACAGCAGTGTCACCACGCTTCCCCTGCGCCCCTCGGCCACCATCTCGGCGACGATCTTCAGGGCGCTCCACAGGCCGGTACCGGTCGAGCCGCCCGCCTTGCGGCCGATGGCCTGTTCCAGGGCGCGTACGGCGGCGACACTGGCAGCGTCCGGCACCTTCATCATGCGGTCGATGGCCCCGGGCACGAAGCTCGGTTCCATGCGGGGTCTGCCGATGCCCTCGATGCGTGAGCCGCGGTCGCAGATGACGTCGGGATCGCCGGTGGTCCAGCCCTCGAAGAAACAGGAGTTCTCCGGGTCGGCGACACAGATCCGGGTGTCCGCCTGCATGTAGTGGACGTAGCGCGCGAGGGTCGCCGAGGTACCGCCGGTTCCTGCCGTCGTGACGATCCACGCGGGCTCCGGGAATCGCTCCAACGCCAGTTGGCGGAAAATGGATTCGGCGATGTTGTTGTTACCGCGCCAGTCCGTCGCCCTTTCCGCATAGGTGAATTGGTCCATGTAGTGTCCGCCGGTCTCGACCGCGAGAGCGGCGGACTCCGCATAGATCTTGCGAGCGTCGTCCACGAAGTGGCACTGTCCGCCGTGGAATTCGATCAGGCGGCATTTCTCGGCGCTCGTGGTGCGGGGCATGACCGCGATGAAAGGAACACCGATGAGCCCCGCGAAATAGGCCTCGGACACGGCCGTCGAACCACTGGACGCCTCGATCACCGGGCGGCCCGGCCGGATCCAGCCGTTGCACAGGCCGTACAGGAAGAGGGAGCGGGCGAGGCGGTGCTTGAGGCTGCCGGTGGGGTGGGTCGACTCGTCCTTCAGGTACAGGTCGATGCCCCACTCCTCGGGCAGCGGGAAGCGGAGGAGATGGGTGTCGGCCGAGCGGTTCGCGTCGGCCTGGACCTTGCGGACGGCTTCTTTGAGCCAGCTCCGGTACTCCGCGTCACTGCGGTCGACATCGAGGGTCTCACCGGTCCGGATCTGCTGGGGAGTGCTCACGGGAAGGCTCCTAACGCATGGCGCCGACACCGCTTCAGCCGGTCGGACACCTCGATCATAAACACCTTCCACACGCTTCTCACCTGCATAAACACACCTTTGGGCGACTCAAAGGCACCCCTGGGGGGACGGCGGGAATCCGAACTCGGGGGGCGCATCCCGGCCTTTGCTCCCGTCACCGCCACCACCTCGCCATACGCACTGGTGCTCGACGCCGCCTGCGGGCAGACTGCACCGAACGGGGCGATCGCCCCCGACGTGGATGCACACTGGGTCACGACAGGACACAGCCGGAGCGCACAAGGGGGCGGGGCATCATGGCGGAGCCGGAGTTCACGGCCACGGGCGTGCGGATCGGGAAGAGGCTGCGTTCGCTCACCCGGGCCGGACAGGTCCGGATCAGCGACGGCAGGCTGGAACTGCTCACCAGCTACGGCAGCGAGATCGACAGCGCGCCGGTGCAGGCGGTGCGGGCCTCGAAACCCTGGTTCGCGCACGAGGACCGGGCGTTGGCCGACGTCAACGGCACGCGTTACTCGCTCACTCTGGGCGAGCATGATCCGGCACCCGGCAGGCCGGGGCCGCCTTCGGCGCGCCGCTTCATCGAGGCGGTCCGCAGGGCGGCGGGACGCAGCGGCTGAGCCGCGCCCACGCGCTCGCTACGCGTCCTGAGTCACCGCGAGTTGCGGGACCGTGCCCCCTGAGTCACTCTGATGTCACATCACTACTCTGGGTTTACCGGCGATAACGCTACGAACCAGCCCGCCGGCCACCACAGCAGGCGGCCGTTCCACTCAGCCGCCTCTGCTGGATCCGATCTCCGTCTTCTTCCGGACCTCAATTCGGGGAGTCGCAGCCGTGATCAGCCAGCCAAGCAGGCATTGCACGGTGGAGCTCCAAGCCCTGCCGTCGCGGATCGGCCAGGTCCGCAGAATCGTCTCTGCGCAGTTGCGCTACTGGCATCTGGACCCCTTGATAGACCGGGCCGCACTCGGAGTGACCGAGTTGCTGTCCAACGTTCACCGGCACGCCCAGCCGGACAAGATCTGCACCGTGGAGATCGAGCTACGACTCGACCGGCTCACGGTGTCGGTGCACGACCACGACCCCCGGCTTCCCGTGGTGCGGGAAGCCGGCCCCGGCTCCACCTGCGGACGCGGCCTCGCCATGGTCGCGGCGGTGAGCGAGAGCTGGGGTGTGCGGCCCGACGGCGAGTCGGGCAAGGTCGTGTGGTTCACGCTTCCGGCGTCGACACCCGTGGTGGCGGCTTCCCTTCGTTCGCCGTACGAGACCGCGAGCGAGGCCACTCTGAGGCACACCGTCGACGTACTCAGGCCAGAACATGCTCCCGCCCGGTCCGCCGTTGTCGGCTGACCGGGCGGTGACATCCCTCTCGTACGCCGCTCGTCCGCGGGCGCCGTACGGCACCGGGTGGCTCACTCCGTGGCGATGGCCCGCAGCACGTCCAGGCGTGCCGCCCGCCGTGCCGGACGCAGTCCCGCGAGGGCCCCGGCAGCGAGACCCACCAGTGCCACCACCACGAGCCGCAGCGGCGGGATCGCGAAGGCGAAGGCGCTGTCCGACGCTCCGTCGGAGGCCTCGACGAGCACCCAGCCGAGGAAGGCACCGAGGGCGAGTCCGCCCGCCGTGCCGAAGGCGGCGACGAGGACCGACTCCCAGCGGACCATGGCGCGCAACTGCGCCCGGGTCTGTCCGACGGCCCGCAGCAGACCGAGTTCCCGCGTGCGCTCGTGGATCGCGAGCGTGAGGGTGTTGGCGATACCCAGCAGCGCGATGAGCACGGCGAGGGCGAGCAGGGCGTAGACCAGGGTCAGCATCATGTCGATGCCCCCCGCCGAGGACCGCGCGTACTCGTCCCGGGTCTGTACCTCGGGACTGCCGTACCGCTCGGCGACCCTCTTCACCGCGGCTTTGCCCTCCGCCGTGCTCACTCCGTCCTTGAAGGAGACGGCGACGAGCGTGTCGGCGTCCTGGGTGCGGTGCGGGGCCCAGGCTGCGCGGGTGATGACGTAGTCGCCCGCGAGTTCCGACCGGCCGTAGACGGCACGGACGGTGAAGTTCGCCTTCTGTCCGTCGGTGAAGGCGAGCCGGGCCGTGTCACCGGTCGCCAGGTGCTGCTTGTCGGCCTCCTTGCGGGTGATGGCGATGCCGTCGGCGCCGAGGCCGCTCAGCGAGCCCTGTACGGCACCGAGGTCGAGGACCTTGCCGAGCGTGACCGGGTCGGTGACCGTCAACGCGCGCCCCTGGCCGTTGACTTCGGCGACGCCCTTGCCCAGCCCGACGGCGTACCGGACCGTCGGCTGACGTGCGACGGCGGGGGCCAGTTTCGGGCTGAGTCCGCTGCCGCCCGCGCCGAACGACGGTGTGCTGACGGCGACATCACCCGCAAAGGAGCGGGAGACCGTCTGGTCCATGGTGGCCTTGAGCGAGGCGCCGAAGACGGTGAACAGCGACACGACGGCGACGCCGATCATGAGGGCGCCCGCGGTGGCGGCGGTCCGCCTGGGGCTGCGCAGCGCGTTGCGCCGGGCGAGTCCGCCGGTGACGCCGCGCAGCCTGCCGAGCGGCGCGCCGAGGATCCGTACGGCGGTCGTGGACGCGACCGGACCGAGGACCACGAGGGCGGCGAGGGCCAGCACGGCGCCGAGTCCGGCGAGCCACAGCGACGGAGTCAGCAGGACACCGGTCAGGGTGACGGCCACCGCCAGAGCGGCCAGTCCCCCGCCGACGGCCGCGCGTCCGCGCGAGGCACCGGACTCGTCGACCGCCGTCTCCCGCAGCGCGGCGAGCGGCGCGGTGCGTCCCGCCCGTACGGCGGGCAGCAGGGCGGAGCCGAGACAGACCACGACGCCGACGCCGAGCGGCAGCAGCATGGACAGCGCGCTGATCACCAAGTCGCCCTCGGGGAACGGGAATCCGATGGCCGGGAACAGCGCCTGGAGTCCGGCCGCGATCCCGATGCCGCCGGCGATCCCCACGGCCGAGGCGGTCACGGCGACGACGCTCGCCTCGGCCAGGGTCGACACGGTGACCTGCCGGCGCGAGGCGCCCAGGGCACGCAACAGCGCGTTCTCGCGGGTGCGTTGGGCGACGACGATCGCGAAGGTGTTGTGGATGGAGAAGGTCGCCACGAGGAGCGCGATGCCGGAGAAGACGAGCAGGAGCATGGTGAAAATGGTGAGGAACCGGCTGGAGACCATGTCGGTGTTCTCCTGCGCGGAGTCCTGTCCGGTGATGGCCTCGACTCCCTTGGGGAGTACGGGAGTCAGTGCGGAGACGAGCTTGTCCTGACCGACTCCCGGGCCCGCGCGCACGCGGATGCTCGCGGCCTCGCCGGGCTTGGCGGTCAGGTACTTCTCCGCGTCGGCCCGCGTCATGCCGGTGAACGTCACCTGGGCCATGCCGTCCTCGCCGCCGAAGGTCGCGAGGCCCACGATCGTCACCCGGACGGGGTCGGGCGTGCGCAGGACCGTCGTGTCGCCGATCCTCAGGTGGCCCTTCTTGGCAGTGCCCCTGTTGACGACGACCTCGCCGGACTTCGACGGGGCGCGGCCTTCGGCGAGTCGGTACGCGTTGAGCTTCGGGTCGTCGATCCAGTTGCCCGCGAGGGTGGGCGGGCCCTGGCCTCCGATGGGCTTCCCGTCGGAGCCGATGAGCTGGCCGGCGCCCTGGATGTCGGGCGCCGCGGCCGCGACACCGGGGGTCCGCTCGATCGTCGTCACCAGATCGGTGCCGACGGGGCGGCGTACGCCCTGGCTCTCCCCCGGTGCGGTGATGGTGTCGGTGCTGCGGACGACGGCGTCGGTGCCCCTGGTCGCGTTGCCGAACATCGTGTCGAACCCGGCGCGCAGGGTGTCGCCCATGACGAGGGTGCCGGCCAGGAACGCGACGCCGAGGAGCACGGCGAAGAACGTCCCCGCGAAGCGGCGTTTGTGGGAGCGCAGCGACGAGGCGCTGAGCCGCAGTGCCGCGTTCATACCGGTGCGCCCTTGCTGTCGAAGGCCTTCATGCGGTCGAGGACCTTGTCGGCCGTGGGGTTCTCCATACGGTCCACGAGACGTCCGTCGGCGAGGAAGACCACCTCGTCGGCGTGCGCGGCGGCGACCGGGTCGTGGGTGACCATGACGACCGTACGGTCCATCTGGCGCACGGCCCGGCCGAGGAGGTTCAGGACCTCCTCGCCGGAGCGGGAGTCGAGGTTGCCGGTGGGTTCGTCGGCGAAGACGACGTCGGGCTGTCCGGCGAACGCCCTTGCCACGGCTACGCGTTGCTGCTGTCCGCCCGAGAGCTCGCTGGGCCGGTGGTGGAGCCGGTCGCGCAGACCGACGACGTCGACGAGGACATCGGTCCATTCGCGGGAGCCCTTGGTTCCGGCGAGGTCCATGGGCAGCGCGATGTTCTCGGCGACGGTGAGCGTCGGGATCAGGTTGAACGCCTGGAACACGAAACCGATCCGGTCGCGGCGCATCAGGGTCAGGCGGCGGTCGTCGAGGGTGCCGAGCTCGGTGCCGCCGATGTACGCGGCTCCCGAGGTGAGGGTGTCCAGGCCGGCCGCGCAGTGCATGAGCGTGGACTTGCCGGAGCCCGAGGGGCCCATGATCGCGGTGAAGCGGCCGGCCGGGAAGCCGACGCTCACCCCGTCCAGGGCCCGCACGGCGGTGTCGCCGCCGCCGTACACCTTCACGGCCCCGGTGACGCGGGCCGCGTCCGGGCGGGCGGTCGGGTTCGTCGTCGTGGGCGTCATGCCGCACCGCCCTTGCCCGTACGCCCGAACTGCTCGTCGAGGACGGACAGGCGGCGCCAGTACTCGTCCTCGTCGATCTCTCCGGAGGCGAAGCGGCGGCCGAGCACGGCGATCGGCGAGTCGCCGGCCGGCAGGGAACCGCCGGGTCCGAAGCCGCCCGTCGCACGCCACGGGCCACGGCGTCCGCGCCAGGCGGTGCGGCGCAGCACGGTCACGACGCCGATCACGACGGCCGCCCAGATCAGCGGAAAGAACAGGATCCACGGGCCGGGGCCGCCGTCCCAGTTCGCCAGGGTCTGCATCTCGAGTCATCTCCTCGGTGGAGTCGCGCGTCTTCGCGGGATCTCTTGGTGATGCTTCGAGACTCGCCCTGGGAGGGGGTCCGAGTCGTCGTACGGCCAGCGGCTGTGCGCGTACCTCCCGGGGAGTACGCCGGGCGCCCCGGGCTGCTTCGCGCTGCGGCTCACCCTCAGCCACAGCCGTCTGCACTTCTGTACCTACTAGTATGTACAGTGGGTACATGAGCACTCCGGACCGACTGATCGAGTCCACGCGCGAGCTGCTGTGGGAGCGCGGCTATGTGGGCACCAGCCCCAAGGCGATCCTGGAGCACGCGGGCGCGGGGCAGGGCAGCATGTACCACCACTTCCGGGGCAAGCCCGGTCTGGCGCTCGCCGCGATCCGCCGTACCGCCGAGGAGATGCGGGCCACCGCCGAGGGCGTCCTCGGCTCGCCCGGATCGCCGTACGAGCGGATCGAGGCCTATCTGCGGCGCGAGCGCGACGTCCTGCGCGGCTGCCCGATCGGACGGCTCACGATGGACCCGGACGTGATCGCGAGCGACGAACTGCGCGCGCCGGTCGACGAGACGCTGGACTGGCTGCGCGGACGGCTGGCCGCCCTCGTCGAAGAGGGCAAGGAACAGGGCCAGTTCGCGCCCACGCTCGACGGCGAGGAGACCGCCGCGACGATCCTCGCGACCGTCCAGGGCGGCTACGTCCTGGCGCGCGCCTCCGGTTCACCCGCCGCGTTCGACACGGGAGTCCGGGGGCTGCTCGCCCTGCTGGCACCCGTCCGCTGACCCCCGCCGCGCCGAAGGCCACGGGCCGGCATCCGCCCTCCCCGCGAACCGCGGACTCCAGGAAGGACCTTCCCATGCACGCCATGCAGTACGAGCTCACGTTTCCCGCCGACTACGACATGACCGTCATCCGGGACCGGGTCGCCCGCGTCGGCCACCGGCTCGACGCGTGGGACGGCCTCGGGATCAAGGCGTATCTGATGCGCGAGCGCGGGGTGGACGGCTCCCCGGTGAACCAGTACGCGCCCTTCTACCTGTGGAACACGGCCGAGGGCATGAACTCCTTCCTCTGGGGCGGGGCGTTCCAGGGCCTGGTGAACGACTTCGGGCGACCCGTGGTGCAGCACTGGACGGGTCTCGCGTACGAGGAGGGCGGCGCCGCCGGATCGCCGGCCAGGGTCGCGGTCCGCAGGCGTCAGGCCGTCGCCGAGGGCGTGGAGCTGTCCGAGGCGATGGAGGAGGCGGTGCGCGAGGCCGGGCGGCTGGCCGCGCTGGACGGGGCGGTCGGCGTCGCTGCCGCCGTCGATCCGAGGCACTGGGAGGTCGTGCACTTCTCGCTCTGGGACCACGACTCCCCCAAGGCGCCGGGCGAGGTCTTCCAGGTACTGCACGTGTCCGCGCCCGAGCGTGACCGGCTGCCGCGGGGCCGGCAGTGGTGAGCCCGGTGGCCACGGTCCGTACGGTCCTGGGCGACGTGCTCCCCGAACACCTCGGGGTGTGCGACGCGCACGACCATCTGTTCTTCGGCAGCCCGCGGCTCCCGGGCCAGGAACTGTGCGACGCGTCCGCCGCGCGGGCCGAACTGGCCGCGTTCCGCGCGCAGGGCGGCGGCAGCGTGGTCCAGTGGACGCCGTACGGTCTGGGCAGGCGGGCCGCTGATCTGCCGTTGATCTCCCGCGACGCCGGGGTCCACGTCGTCGCGGCGACCGGACTGCACCAAGCGGCGCACTACACACCGGAGTTGCTGAGCGAGCTGCGCGCGACGCTGGCCGACGTCCTCGTCGCCGAGCTCACGACGGGCATCGGGACGACCGGGGTCCTGGCCGGTCTCATCAAGGTCGCGGGCGGCTTCCACGCCCTGGACGCGCACGCCCGCTGGACGATGACCGCCGCCGCCGAGGCGCACCACGCCACCGGAGCGCCGATCGCCGTGCACCTGGAACTGGGCACCGGAGCCCTCGACGTACTCGACCTGCTCTGCGGTGAGTTGGGCGTGCCGCCGCACCGGGTGATCCTGGGACACCTCAACCGTTCCCCGGACCTCGTGACGCAGCGCGAGGCCGCGGAGTCGGGCGCCTACCTCGCCTTCGACGGCCCCTCGCGTGCCAACCACGGCACGGACTGGCGCATGCCCGACGCCGTACGCGCCCTCGCCGACGCCGGTTTCGGCCACCGGCTGCTGCTCGGCGGCGACACGACGACCGCGGCGGCGCGCTCGGTCAACGGCGGCCCGGGGATGCCGTATCTGCTGCGCCGGATCCGCCCGAGGCTCGAACTCGCCCTGGGCAAGGACCTGGTGGACCGGATCCTCACCGAGAACGCCGGGCGTGCCTTCGCCGTCGCCTGGCGCCCATGAGCGTCAGACGGGCAGCGCCCTCAGCGGGTCGTCGAGCACCGGCTGCCACGCCAACTCGGCCGCCCCGACCAGGCTGTTGTGGTCCAGGGTGCAGGCGAGAATCGGCACCCCGCCGCTCTGTCCCCACAGGCTGCGGTCGGCGACGACGGCACGCAGCCGGTCCGGGTCGGCGTCCAGCAGGGCGCGGTGCAGTCCGCCGAGGATGATGCGGTCCGGATTGAGGATGTTGACGAGGCCCGCGAGACCGAGGCCGAGACGGTCGATCAGTGCCTCGATGGCCCTGCGGACGGACGGATCGGCGTACTCGTCGCGGATCAGCTCGTTGGACTGCTGGAGCAGCGACACCTCGGGGCCGGGGGCACGGCCGGCCGCGGTGAGGAAGGCCAGCGGGTCGGCCTCGACGTCGAGGCAGCCGCGGCTGCCGCAGTGGCAGGGGCGGCCCTCGGGATTGACGGTGAGGTGGCCGACTTCGAGGGCGAGCCCCGAACTGCCGGTGTGCAGGCGCCCGTCGAGCACCAGGGCGCCGCCGACACCACGGTGTCCGGTGGCCACGCAGAGCAGATCGCGGGCGCCGCGGCCCGCTCCGTGCCGGTGTTCGGCGAGGGCGGCGAGGTTGACGTCGTTGGCGGCGAACGCCGGACCCTCGATACCGGCCGCGCGCACCCGCTCGGCGAAGATCTGCCGGACCGGGGCGCCCGCGGGCCAGGCCAGGTGCAGTGGGTTGAGGGCGAGCCCCTCGGGTTCGGCGACGGCGGAGGGGACGGCGAGCCCGGCGCCCACACAGCGGCGCCCGGTCTCGCGGAGCAGTTCGGCGCCGGCGTCGACGACCGAGCCGAGCACCTTCGCCGGATCGGCGTCGACGGTCTCGCAGCCGGGCGCGGTCGCGACGATCCGGCCGCCGAGGCCGACCAGCGCGGCGCGGAACCCGTCGGCGTGCACCTGCGCGGCCAGCGCGACGGGCCCGTCCTCGGCGACCTCCAGCCGGTGCGAGGGCCGTCCCTGCGAACCGGCGGCGGCTCCGGGCCGCGCGTCGACGCGGATCAGCCCCAGCGCCTCCAGCTCCGCGGCCACCGCGCCCGCGGTCGCCCGGGTGACGCCCAGTTCGGCGGTGAGCACGGCACGCGTCGGCGCACGCCCGGTGTGCACGAGTTCCAGCGCCGGTCCGAGTGCCCCGCGCCCTCGGTCGAGCCGTGTCCGCGTGCTGCCATCCCCCGCCGTCCGGGGGCCCGCCTTGCCGTTCATGAAGGCGAGTCTCCCATGATCCGCTGCCACGGGGTCCGTCCGGTCGCGGCGGCCGCCGCGAGGAGACACCGTGGCGCGGGGCCGCCGTTCGGATCGCGCGTCGGGCCACGCGGTCCGACAGCACTCCGCATCGACAGCGACCGTTGGACCGTCCGCCGCTACCGCGCGGGCTCCGGCGGGAAGCCGCTGACCCGGAGCGTGAGGTTCAGCCGCCCGGTCAGTCCCAACTCGGGGGGCGCCGTGCCCGCGTACACCCTCGGTACTCCGTGATACGCGAGCCGTGACGCGCCGCCGAACACGAAGAGGTCTCCGCTGCGGAGCTCGACGTCGGTGTACGGCCGTGTCCGGGACTCCGTGTTGCCGAACCGGAAGACGCAGGTGTCGCCCAGGCTCAGCGACACGACCGGGGCGTCGGACGATTCGTCGGCGTCGCGGTGCATGCCCATCCGGGCTTCGGCGTCGTAGAAGTTGATCAGCGCGATGTCGTACGCGGCGGACGGATCCGTGCCGGGGGCGTCGGCGCCGAGGGTGTCCGTGACCGCCTCGCGGGCCAGGTCTCCGAGCCGGTCGGGGAAGGGCTTCACCGGCGAACCGTCACCGTCGACCACCGTCCGCGCATAGGCGTACGGGTACCAGTGCCAGCCCAGACAGACCTGCCGGGAGGTCATCGTGCCGCCGCCGGGGGTGCGGACCGTGCGCAGGCCCGCCGGCGGTCGTGCCCAGCCGCGGCAGGCATCGAGGAGCTGCCGCTGGTGTTCTGCGTCCAGCCAGTCCGGGAGGTGCACCGCGCCGGGCGCGATCTCGGTCCGGCCGCGCGGGAACAGCTCCGCGTCCATCGACATGCCCCCATCCTCGCGCACCTCAGGCGTCCCGGGTCGCTTAGCCTTGACCCACGATGAACGACCGGATGACGACACCCTGGGGCGATTACGAGCTCGCCCGCTTCCCCGAGGACCCTCGCGATCGACTGCGCGCCTGGGACGCCGCCGACACCTATCTGCTGGGGCACCTCGCGGAGAGCGGCACCCCGCTGACGGGTTCGGTCGTGATCGTCGGCGACCGGTGGGGGGCGCTCACGACGGCGCTGTCGGCACGGAGACCGACCCAGATCTCCGACTCCCTCCTGGCGCAGGAGGCGACCCGCGCGAACCTGGCGCGGGCCGGTGCCGAGGAGTCCGCGGTCCGGCTCCTCACGACCCAGGAGCCGCCCCCCGAGCGGATCGACGTGCTGCTCGTGCGGGTGCCGAAGAGCCTCGCCCTGCTGGAGGACCAGCTGCACCGGCTGGCGCCCGGCGTGCACGAGGGAACGGTCGTCATCGGCACCGGCATGGTCAAGGAGATCCACACCTCGACGCTGCACCTCTTCGAGCGGATCCTCGGTCCGACCCGCACCTCGCTGGCCGAGAAGAAGGCCCGGCTGGTCTTCTGCACCCCGCTCCAGGGGATCGCCCGGAAGGCCAACCCCTGGCCGTACAGCTACCAGCTTCCCGACGACGTCGGCACCGTCTCCGGCCGTACGGTCGTCAACCACGCGGGCGTCTTCTGCGCCGACCGTCTCGACGTCGGCACCCGCTTCTTCCTGGGGCATCTGCCGCGCAGCCGGGGCGTCGAGCGGGTCGTGGACCTGGGCTGCGGCAACGGTGTGGTCGGTACGGCGATGGCGCTGGCCAATCCCGACGCCGAGGTGCTGTTCGCCGACGAGTCGTACCAGGCGGTGGCCTCGGCGGAGGCGACCTACCGGGCGAACGCCGACGGGAGCGCCGGCGGGAGCGCCGAATTCCGTGTCGCCGACGGGCTGGAGGGCGTCCCTCCCGGGAGCGTCGACCTCGTCCTGAACAATCCCCCGTTCCACTCCCACCAGGCGATGACGGACACGACCGCCTGGCGGATGTTCTCCGACTCCCGGCGCGCGCTGCGGCCGGGCGGCGAGCTGTGGGTGATCGGCAATCGCCACCTCGGCTACCACCTGAAGCTGCGCCGGCTCTTCGGCAACAGTGAACTGGTGGCGGGCGACGCCAAGTTCGTGGTCCTGCGGGCCGTGAAGAAGGATGTCGGCCAGTAGCCTCCGCGGGCCCCGGGCGGCTGCGGGCGGGTGCGTCGGTGGACGCATCGGCCTAAGACCGGCTCACGTGGAGACCGGCGGTGAGGGGTACTGAACACGTCGCCAACAGACAGAATCCGCACACTTTTTGATCTCCCCTGTACACCTACGTGTCCGACCGTAGAGTGATGTCGCTCACCAATGACAACTGGGGGAAAAAATGTCGCGCCGTGCTGTCGTCATCGGTGGGAGCGTGGCCGGCATGCTCGCCGCCGCGGCCCTGTCCCGGTCCGTGGACGACGTGATCGTCCTGGAGCGCGACGAACTGCCCGACGGGCCGCACCCGCGCAAGAGAATCCCGCAGGCACGGCACGCCCACATCCTGCTGCCCAGCGGGCGCGACGCCATCGAGGAGCTGCTTCCCGACGCCGACGTGCGCCGGCGTCTGCTCGCGTCAGGGGCTCACGAGCAGTCCTTCACCGACATGCTGGGCTTCGGCGCGCAGGGCTGGTTCCGACGGTGGCCGACCGTGGCCGACGACCTGCTGCTGACCCTCTGCAGCCGCGACCTGCTCGATGCGGTCATCCGCGACGCCGTCCTCGGGACCACCCGGGTCACGGTCCGCCGCGCCGAGGCGCTGTCGCTGCTGGGAAGCGCCGAGCGCGTCACGGGTGTACGACTCCTCGCCGACGGCGCCGAGGAGGACCTGAGCGCCGACCTCGTCGTCGACGCGAGCGGACGGGGGTCGCGCGTCGAGCAGTGGCTCGAAAAGCTCGGCGTGACGGACATACCGACCGACGAGGTCGACTCGGGTCTCGTCTACGCCAGCCGGATCTTCCGCGTTCCGAAGGGCGCGGAGGACTTCCCGCTGACACAGGTCGAGGCGGACCCCGCCGCCGCGAGGCCGGGGCGTTCCGCGAACCTGGTGCCGATCGAGGACGGCCGCTGGCTGGTCAGCCTCGCGGGCACCCGCGGCGGCGAACCCACCGCCGACCCCGAGGAGTTCACCGACTTCGCCCTCGGCCTGCGCCATCCTCTGATCGGTCAGCTCATCTCCGGCGCCGAGCCGCTCAGCGAGGTGTTCCTCAGCCGCAGCACCCGCAACAGGCGCCGCGAGTTCGAGAGGGCCGCCATGCCCGAGGGCCTCGTGGTGCTCGGTGACGCCGTCGCCACCTACAACCCCGTCTACGGCCAGGGCATGTCCGTCGCGGCCCTCGGCGCCCTGGCACTGAGCCGGCGGTTGCGGCAGGCCGACGTCACCGCTCCGGGGTTCGCCCGCGGCGTCCAGCGTGCGGCCGCCAAATCCGTCGCGGCCGCGTACACGATGAGCACCTCCCAGGACCAGTGGTTCCCGGAGGTCGTCGGCAAGGCTCCGACGCTCGTGGACCGGCTCCTCAGCCGCTACATGGGCCGGATGGCACGCGTGGCCACCACCTCGTACGACGTGTCCGCGGCCATGTGCAGGGTCATCACGCTCCAAGCGGACGCGAGCCGTCTCGTGGACCCCAAGCTGCTGCTCGCCACCCTCAAGGGGTCCGTCATGGAGCCCCTGACCGGGCCGCCGCTGACCCCCGAGGAGAGCGCCTTCCTCGACTCCATGGGCCCCGTCGCCGTGTGACGGCGTCCGCCCGCGGTCCGGTCCCCGTCAGGACAGCTGTCGTACGGCGGTTCTCCGCGACTGGATCGCGGCGTCGACGATCGGCGTGCGCACGGCCTTGGACAGGCTCAGCAGGGACGGCTGGCCCGTGTCCAGCGACCGCGAATCGGCGGCCGGACGCCGCACGCGCGCGCTGACCGAGACCACCACATCGACGTCACCGACCGAGATGCCGATGGTGCCGGTCTCGGCGACGGGGGTCGGAGTCTCGGCGAGGGCGGCCACGGCGACCATCGCGGCCATCCCGATCACCTCGGCCTCCGCCGCGCAGGACCCGGCGGCCAGCGCGTCCCGGTAGGCGCGGCGCCGCACCTGGTCGTCGAGCTGTCCCGCGAGCCGCTTGAGACCGTCACGGATGGCCGTTTCCCGCGTGGTGAGCCGCAGTTCGACGTCGCCGATCGTCCGCCAGGACAGCGCCGCGACGCAGCGCCGACGGCTGGTCGGCCCCGACAGCAGACGGAACAGCGGACGCAGGCGCACGAACGTGATGGCGGAGTCGATGCGCGGACCGACGAGCGGAAGGATGTAGCCGGCCGAGACCAGGCAGGAGCCGACGGCCACCAGCGGTGCCACGCTGGTACTGAGACCGTCCCAGTGGTGCCCGAGCCAGTGCGCGGTCAGCGCGACGGACTTGACGACGCTGTAGGCGCTGGTGAACAGCCAGCCCAGCACGAGCAGGGCCAGCGAGCCGCGGGTCCAGCGCTTGACCTTCCGTGTCCAGCGCCAGCACAGCAGGGTCGTCGTCACCGCGGCCACCATGTGCGCCATCAGATACAGCACGATCATCTCTCGGATGAACGGCGTCGAGGCGTAGTAGGTGTCGAAGTCGGCCCGGCGCTCGACCGGCGCGTTGCCCAGCGAGAACAGGACGCCCTCGGCGGCGATCACTCCCAGATAGCTGAACAGCCAGGCCCGGGACGTGCGCCGCACCTGGACGGGGTCGCTGCCCCGCCAGTGCACGATCAGGATGAGGGAGGCCGCGCCGAAGGCCGTCACCGCGCCGTAGGTCAGCGGCGCCGCCACATTCGGTATGCCGGTGACCCTGTTGACCAGGGCGACCGTGGGCGGCGCGCCGAGCACGAAACAGAGTCCCGACAGCAGGATGACGGCGCAGAACGACCGCTTGAGCGGGTCTCTCCAGTGGCGGCGCAGGTCGGGCAGCTGGGCAGCCAGTCCCATCCAGAGGACGGCCGCGGCCAGGTAGTAGATCAGTCCGTTCACATCGGGCCCAAAGGCATGCGGAGGCGGACTTCCCGAAGCGCGCAGAGGCGCGGACCATCGGCGGACATCGCTTTGTTCACCGGGGCGCACGCATCCCCGTCGCGCGCCAACATGCGATAACCAGCCAGAAGTTGACCGCTCAAGGCCTTCTCCGTCCTGCGCCCGGTCCAGCGCCGGACCTCCCCCGAAAACACCGCAAACCCCTGCTCCCCGTGTTCATGGGGCATACGGACGCTTGCCCGAGTGGCGTCCGGGGCGATACGTCACCCGCGAGCCTGCCGTGCCCTTTCGGCCTTCTCATACTTGTTCACCCTAGCCACCTTGTCACCCACTCGAACCGCCGTCGGTGCAAAAGCACATGCGACAGGGGCGGCTTCGACCGGACCCGGCACCGGCGAAGCGGTCGCTTTGGGCCGCATATCAGGCTGTAGGGGCATCTGGACAGCGCTCACCCCCGCAGCACACCGATGAGCCCCGCCACCGTCCGCGCCATCGCCTCCCGCCCCACGGTGAGGTATTTCCGTGAGTCCACGGCGTCGGGGCTGGCGGCGAGGAACTCCCGTATGGCGCCCGTCATCGCGATGTTGAGCGCGGTACCGACGTTGACCTTGGCGATACCGCCTTCGACGGCCGCCCGGAGTTCTTCGTCGGGCACCCCTGAGGAGCCGTGCAGGACGAGGGGGACGGTGAGGGAGGCGGCCAGCCGCTTGAGGAGATCGTGGTCGAGGGCGGCGGTCCGGGTGGTCATCGCGTGCGAGCTGCCGATCGCCACGGCCAGCGCGTCCACGCCGGAGTCGGCCACGAAGACGCGGGCCTCCATGGGGCCGGTACGGGCGCCGGGCGCGTGCGCGTCCCGCGGCGGCTCACCGTTCTTGCCGCCGATCTCGCCCAACTCGGCCTCGATCCACAGACCTTGGGCGTGCGCCCAGTCGGCGGCGGCCCGGGTCGCCGAGAGGTTCTCCTCGTACGGCAGGCGCGACGCGTCGTACATGACGGAGCTGAACCCGGCACCGGGCGCCTGCCGCAACAGGTCGTCGCTCTGGACATGGTCGAGGTGCAACGCGACGGGCACCGAGGCCCGTTCGGCGGCGGCGGTCGCGGCACGGGACAGCGGGAGCAGCCGGCCGTAACGGAACTTGACGACGTTCTCGCTGACTTGGAGCACGACGGGCGCGCCGACGGACTCCGCGCCCGCGACGACGGCCTCGATGTGCTCCAGGGTGATGACGTTGAACGCGGCGACGGCGGTCCGCGTCTCGGCGGCCGTGGCGACCAGCTCACCGGTTGCTGCGAGGGGCACAACTCCTCCTTCTCCGTGGGTGGTAGAGCCGGCTCAGTGGCTGAGGATCACCGAGCGGGTGAGGTGGCGCGGCTGGTCGGGGTCCAGGCCGCGCGCCGCCGCGACGGCTACGGCGAGGCGCTGCGCGCGGACGAGTTCGGCGAGCGGGTCGAGGCCGCCCTCCACCCACAACCCGCCGGTCCCGCGGACCTGTTCGGCCAGCCCCTCGGGTGCCTCGCCGAGCATCCAGGTGGCGGTGCCGTGGGTGGTGACGCTGATCGGACCGTGCCGGTACTCCATCGCCGGGTAGGCCTCGGTCCAGGCGAGGGACGCCTCCCGCATCTTGAGGCCGGCCTCGTTGGCGAGGCCGACGGTCCACCCGCGACCGAGGAAGGTGAACTGCGAGCAGCCGACGAGCCCTTCGGGCAGCGGCGTGCCCAGCGCGGTGCGCGCGTCGGCGACGACGGCGTCGCTGTGCAGACCGAGGTGGGCCCGGAGCAGGGTGAGCGCGGTGGTCGCGAACCGGGTCTGCACGACGGACCGCTCGTCGGCGAAGTCGAGCACGACGACGTCGTCCGCGGACTCCATCACGGGTGTGCGCGGATCCGCGGTCACGGCGGTCGTACGGGTGTGCCCACGCAGTCGTACGAGAAGTTCGAGCACTTCGGTGGTCGTCCCCGAGCGCGTCAGGGCGATCACGCGATCGTACGAGCGGCCCGCGGGGAACTCCGAGGCGGCGAAGGCGTCCGTCTCACCCTGCCCGGACTGTTCGCGCAGGACGGCCGCGGCCTGCGCCATGAAGAACGAGGTGCCGCACCCCACGATCGCGACGCGTTCCCCCGCCGCCGGCAGCGCGGCTTCGTGCACGGCCGCCTGTTCGGCGGCGCGGATCCAGCACTCGGGCTGGCTGCTCAGCTCGTCCTCGACATGGGTCATGCCGTACCCCTCCCACAGATGCTTGTTCTTGCAAGATATAGCGAGGTTTCGAGCACAATCAAGCATTTGAGTGGAGGGGGGTTGCGTTAAGGTCGCGGAAGATCGAGGAACGGAGGGTGCGGATGTCGCGCGACGCCCGGTGGAAGGCACTGCTGGAACTGCTCGTGGAGCGGGGCCGCCTGGATGTCGAGGAGGCGGCGACGGAACTGGAGGTCTCGGCGGCGACGATCCGCCGCGACTTCGACCAGCTCGCCGAGCAGCAGATGCTCGTGCGCACCCGGGGCGGCGCGGTCGTGCACGGCGTCTCCTACGAACTGCCCCTGCGCTACAAGACCGCCCGCCACGCGTCCGAGAAGCAGCGCATCGCGAAGGCGGTGGCCCACCTGATCGCCCCCGGCGAGGCGGTGGGCCTGACGGGCGGCACCACGACGACCGAGGTGGCGCGCGCCCTGGCCGTACGCCCGGACCTGGCATCGGGCTCCCCCGCGCTGACCGTCGTCACGAACGCGCTGAACATCGCGAACGAGCTCGCCGTGCGCCCCCAGTTCAAGATCGTGGTGACCGGCGGGGTCGCCCGGCCGCAGTCCTACGAACTCATCGGACCGCTCGCGGACGGCGTCCTCGGGCAGATCACGCTGGATGTCGCGGTGCTCGGCGTGGTCGCCTTCGACGTCACGCACGGCGCCGCCGCCCACGACGAGGCGGAGGCCGCGATCAACCGCCTCCTGTGCGAGCGGGCCGAGCGCGTGATCGTCGCCGCCGACTCCAGCAAACTGGGGCAGCGCGCGTTCGCCCGTATCTGCGCGGCCGAGTCGGTGCGCACACTCGTGACGGACACGGCGGCGGGGCCTGAGACGATCGGCCGGTTCGAGGAGGCGGGGATCGAGGTCATGGCCGTATGACATCGACCCCGTGACGGGACGCCGATCCCGTGACGGGACATCGAGGTCATCACGTGACGTCGAGGTAATCGCGCCCCTTCGAGGTCATCGCCGTACGACGCTGACGCCCTGGGTGACGGACGCCTTTCCCGTGACTGCACCGGAGGCGGCCCGCGCCGCGTGCCGCGCGACCGCATGGGGCGCCGCGGGGTATGCCCGAGGGAGTCTCCTCGCCCGAACCGCTCGGCCCAGGAGACTCCCTCGGGTGGGGCCGGGCGACCCGGTCAGCCAGGGCGCGGTCCCGCTCCGCTGGATTCCGGTCGGCCCGAAGCGCGCAGCGTGCCCACGGTCTTGAGCAGCCGGTCGGCCGGATCGCGGAGCGTGGGATGGGCGAGGACGGTGTTCCGCAGACCGCGCACGGGCCTGCGCCACAGCCGGTGCGCCGCCGCCACCGGATGGGGGCGGGCCGCGAACCCCTCGGCCACCCGCAGCTCACGGGTCTTGAGCCAGTCCTTGTACTCCTTGTCGCCGCGCCCCAGATCCAGCACGCTCACGCCGTTCCGGCCGGCCGCCTCGGCGGTCCGCAGATGCATCATCAGACCGGGCGAGTACCGGTGGAACTCCGGGTCGTACGCGGTGAACCAGGCCGCGAGCACTGTGCGCGACCGAGGTCCGAAGTGGGCGGCGACCGGCCGGTCCCCGGCGTAGAGCACGGACAGCACGCCGGTGAAGTGCTCCTCGCGGACGCCGAACAGGTGGTCCACCAGACCCACGATCCAGGGCCGCGCGAACCGGTCCATGCGTCCCGTCCTGCGGTACTGGGCGGACTTCCACCGCATGAGCGTGCGCAGCATCCGGGGGTCGCGCTCGTCGAAGACGAACCGCACCTCGCCCACGTCCCGCCCGAGGCGCCGTTCCTTCTTCAGGGTCGTCTTCGCCTGGCCCGGATAGGCGCTGCGCAGCCACTCCGGGTAGCCGCTGTCCCCCGGTTTCAGGTCCACGACCGGGGAGGCGAAGGTCCCAGTAACGTATCTTCCGAACGGCTCCTGCTCCTCGACGAGATGATCGAACTCGAAGATGGACAGCCCGCAGGCGCGCAGCACCTCCTGTGCGTCCCAGGTGACCCCGGGTCTGTGTACGAGAGCCTGGCAGTCGGAGAGTCCGAGGCCGATGGCCCTGCCGACGCCGAGGACGTTGCGTTCGTACGGCAGGAAACCGACGGGCTCACCGTCCTCGCGCAGCACCGCGACCTGGGCACCGCCGCGAAACCTGGCCACCCCCGTCGCGAACTCCGGCGCCAGGAACGGATTGGCGTACTCGGGCGATGCGTCCATCGCCCCGTGCCAGGCCTCGCGCAGCGGGCCGCCGAGGCCGTCGAGTCTGTGGATCGTGATCTCCACCTCAGATCAACCGCCCTTCCGCAGGCGCTGCGAGGGATGTTCCGGTCACAGCACAGGCAAGTCGGGCGTGTGGATCTTTGTTGATGGATCGCATGGACGACAGCTCCCCCCATGACGCGCTGTCCGCGTCCTGCCACTTTTCTGATTTTTGCCGTTCCGCACCGCACAAGGACTCGTCTCCCGGTCGAGGACCGCGATCCGAGCCAAAGGGCAGGGGCTCAAACGTCGCGAAACAGTACGCACGCTGTCAAGGGTGCCTACAGCAACGAAAGAGTCCGGAACGGGAGACGGAGACTTTGCCGTACTGGTGGACGACATCTGTCAGCCATGTGGCGAGCCTCCGGAGGGCCGGACTCCGATGCCCGCGTCCGCCGCGGCGGACGCCGTCTTCCGTGCGAGTGGACACCGCGTGAACGATCAGAAAGTCGGTCCGGTTAGCATATGAGCGCCACCTAGCTCGAAAGATGATTCTGTGACTGTCAACGACGACGCGTTCACCAACTGGAAGACCCGCGAAGAGATCGCGGAGTCGATGATCCCGATCATCGGGAGGCTGCACCGGGAGCAGGACGTCACGATCCTCCTGCACAGCCGCTCCCTGGTGAACAAGTCGGTGGTGAGCATCCTCAAGACCCACCGCTTCGCCCGGCAGATCGCCGGTGAGGAGCTCTCGGTCACCGACACGCTGCCGTTCCTGCGGACGCTCACCACGCTCGATCTCGGCCCGTCCCAGATCGACATCGGCATGCTCGCCGCGACGTACCGGGCCGACGACCGCGGCCTGTCCGTCGAGGAGTTCACCGCCGAGGCGGTCGCCGGCGCCACCGGCGAGAACAAGATCGAGCGCCGCGAGGGGCGTGACGTCGTCCTCTACGGGTTCGGCCGCATCGGCCGCCTCCTCGCCCGCCTGCTCATCGAGAAGACCGGCTCCGGCAACGGTCTGCGGCTGCGCGCCATCGTCGTGCGCCAGGGCGGCGAGCAGGACATCGTCAAGCGCGCCTCGCTGCTGCGCCGCGACTCCATCCACGGCCAGTTCCAGGGCACGATCACGGTCGACGAGGCGAACAGCACGATCATCGCCAACGGCAACGAGATCAAGGTCATCTACGCCAACGACCCGTCCGAGGTCGACTACACGACGTACGGCATCAAGGACGCCATCCTCGTCGACAACACGGGCAAGTGGCGTGATCGCGAGGGTCTGTCGAACCACCTGCGCCCCGGCGTCGACAAGGTCGTCCTGACGGCGCCGGGCAAGGGCGACGTCCCCAACATCGTGCACGGCGTCAACCACGACATGATCAAGCCGGACGAGCGGATCCTGTCCTGCGCCTCCTGCACCACCAACGCGATCGTGCCGCCGCTCAAGGCGATGGCGGAGGAGTACGGCGTCCTGCGTGGCCACGTGGAGACCGTCCACTCGTTCACCAACGACCAGAACCTGCTGGACAATTACCACAGTTCCGACCGTCGGGGCCGCTCCGCGCCGCTGAACATGGTCATCACCGAGACGGGTGCCGCCTCCGCTGTCGCCAAGGCGCTGCCCGACCTCAAGGCGCCGATCACCGGCAGTTCGATCCGCGTCCCGGTGCCGGACGTGTCGATCGCGATCCTCAGCCTGCGCCTGGGCCGCGCGACCACCCGCGAGGAGGTCCTCGACTACCTCCGCAACGTCTCGCTGACCTCGCCCCTCAAGCGCCAGATCGACTTCATCAGCGCCCCCGACGCGGTGTCCAGCGACTTCATCGGCTCGCGCCACGCCTCGATCGTCGACGCCGGCGCCACCAAGGTCGAGGACGACAACGCGATCCTCTACCTCTGGTACGACAACGAGTTCGGCTACTCCTGCCAGGTCATCCGCGTCGTCCAGCACGTCTCCGGGGTGGAGTACCCGACGTTCCCGGCTCCGGCGGTCTGAGCGACGGACGACGCGCGGTTCGCCGTCCGAGCGCTCAGGACGGCGAACCGCCGAGTCGCGGGGGCGACAGCGAATCCCGTGTCATCGGGGCCCTGTTCGCCCCCTTCGTCCGCAGCGCCCGATCCCGGCGCGCCCGCCGGTTCGCGCGTGGGGCCTCATCCCGGCACACACCGGTTCGTCCGTGAAGCCTCGCCCCTCACACACCGGCCCACCGCCCCCTTGCTCCGAGCCTGGCAGCCGTCTACCTTGACTTTGTGCCGCTAATAAACAAAACCGTTCCGCACAGCGTTGTGCCGGATCGTTCCCTCACCCGACTCCGCATCACCCTCACCGCGTTCTTCGCCCTCGACGGCTTCGTGTTCGCCGGCTGGGTCGTGCGGATCCCCGCCATCAAGCACCAGACCGGCGCCTCCGCCGGCGCCCTCGGCCTCGCTCTCCTCGGCGTCTCCGCCGGTGCCGTGATCACCATGATGCTGACGGGACGGCTCTGCCGACGGTTCGGCAGCCATACGGTGACCGTGGCCTGCGGGGTGCTGCTGTCGCTGAGCATCGTCCTACCCCCGCTCGCCCACTCGGTGCCGGTACTGGGCCTCGTCCTGCTGGTCTTCGGCGCGGCCTACGGCGGGATCAACGTCTCCATGAACAGCGCGGCCGTCGATCTCGTGGCCGCTCTACGGCGCCCGGTGATGCCCAGTTTCCACGCGGCGTACAGCCTGGGCGGCATGCTCGGAGCGGGGCTCGGCGGGCTGGTCGCCGGGCAACTGACACCGACACGCCATCTGCTCGGGATCGCCGTCACCGGTCTGCTCGTGACCGGCGTCGCGGGACGCGCACTGCTCCGCCAAGACGTCCCGCCGTCGCCGGATCGCCCACAGGGTGACGAGCCCTCGGGGCAATCGCGTGTCGATGTCCGTACCCGCGGCCTGGTCGTCGTCTTCGGGCTGATCGCCCTGTGCACGGCGTACGGTGAGGGCGCACTCGCGGACTGGGGCGCGCTCCATCTTGAGCAGGACCTGGACGCGCACCCGGGAATCGCCGCCGCCGGCTACTCGTGCTTCGCGCTCGCCATGACGATCGGCCGGCTCAGCGGAACGGCGCTGCTCGAACGGCTGGGCCGGACCCGCACGTTGGTCGCGGGCGGCACGACGGCCGCGCTCGGCATGCTGCTCGGTTCACTCGCGCCCTCCGTGTGGGCGGCGCTGCTCGGATTCGCCGTCACCGGGCTCGGCCTCGCCAACATCTTCCCCGTCGCCGTCGAGCGGGCGGGCGCGCTCGCCGGAGCGAGCGGGGTCGCCGTCGCCTCCACCCTCGGGTACGGGGGCATGCTGCTCGGGCCGCCCGCGATCGGGTTCATGGCCGACTGGTACTCCTTGCCGACGGCACTCACGAGCGTGGCGGCACTGGCGGCCGTGGCCGCACTGGTCGGATTCGCGACGCGACGCGCCGCCGTGGGCTGAGGGGGGTGCGAACCACCCGCGCGAGCAACGCGGAGCACCCTGGGCGAGAAGCGCAGGGATCCCGGGCAGGGATCCCCGGGAGACCGGTCGAGAGCGCCGGCACCCCGAGCGAGCAGCGCGCGGACACCGGTCGAGGAGCGCGGGAATCCGGCAGGGGCGGGGGACGGGCGTGCGAGGACACCGGGAGCGGGCGAGCTCGCGTGTGGCGCACCCGGAGGCGCACAGGCGCCGGTCCGTGGCCATGCGCGCCCCCGAGTTCGCCGAAGTCGGCTCCCCTCCCGCGCACTTCCACCCCCGCACCGCCCGGTACCGCCCCGCATCGGGCACACTCTCGGCATGCAGATTCGGGAGTTCGTGGAAACCCTGGACAGGGAGGGCCGGTCGCTGGCCACGGCCGCCGAGGAGGCGGGCGTCGACGCCAAGGTCGCGACCTGCGCAGGCTGGCAGGTCAAGGATCTGGTGCGGCACACGGGCATGGTCCACCGCTGGGCCACCGCGTTCGTCGCCGAGGGACACACCTCGTACCACCCCGACGGCGGGCTGCCGGATCTGGACGACGACGAGCTGCTGACCTGGTTCCGTGAGGGACACCGGCTGCTCGTGGACACGCTGGCCGGCGCCTCGCCGGACCTACGGTGCTGGAGCTTCCTGCCGGCGCCCTCGCCGCTCGCCTTCTGGGCGCGCCGGCAGGCTCACGAGACCACCGTGCACCGGGTCGACGCCGAGTCGGCGCTCGGCGGGGAGCCGACGGCCGTCCCGCCGGACTTCGCGGTCGACGGGATCGACGAGTTGCTGCGCGGCTTCCACGCGCGCGAGAAGAGCAGGGTGCGCACCGAGGAACCCCGTGTGCTGCGCGTGCGCGCCACCGACCGCGCGGACGCCGTGTGGACCGTACGGCTGTCGTCCGAACCGCCGCTGAGCGAACGCGCGGGGCACGGGCACGCGGACACGCACGGGGGCGCGGAGGTGGACTGCGAGCTGGCGGGACCAGCCGCGCGGCTCTATCTGGCGCTGTGGAACCGCGGGCCGTTCCCGAGCGTGACGGGCGACGCCTCGCTCGCCACCCTGTGGCGGGAGAAGTCCGGCATCACCTGGAGCTGACGCGCGAATCCGGGGTCGGGTCAGCCCGGAGACGAGCGGCGGGCGTCCGTCACGCCCCGAGCCGACGGCCTCGGCCCAACGCAGGGGCGGAGCACGCGCTGAGCAGGATCAGAAGGAACAGCAAGGTCAACAGGGGGAACCGGACAGCCCGTTCAGCCGCCGGATGCCGACGGGCCGCCCGCCAGCATCCGGGTGAGAACCGCACGCTGCAACGGCAGTACCTCGCCGTGCAGTTCGCGCCCCTTCGGCGTGACACACACGCGCACGCCCCGCCTGTCCTCGGCACACATCCCGCGCGTCACGAGGCCGTCCTTCTCCAGGCGCCCGATCAGCCGGGACAAGGCGCTCTGACTCAGATGGACCCGCTCGGAGATCTCCTGGACACGGAAGGAGGGTCCGCCGTCCGCGGCGGTACCCACCGCCAGCAGGTCGAGCACCTCGAAGTCGCTGGCGCCCAGGCCGTGTCGATGCAGCTCGCGGTCGAGCTCACAGACGGTGCGGGCATGCACCGCCAGGATGTCGCGCCACTGGTCCACGAGCCCTTGCTCGGCATTCTCCGCCGCCATGCCCGCACCGTAGCAAAAAACCAACTTTGTTGCATCGGAATTAAATGCACTTGCATTGAATGCATGTGCATGTACTGTCGGTGTCATGACCTCTCCGCTCACCCACCCCGTGCCCCACGGACGCTGGACCCCCCGGCTGTGGGGCACCCTCCTGGTGCTCTGCGCCGCGATGTTCCTGGACGCGCTGGACGTGTCGATGGTCGGCGTCGCCCTGCCGTCCATCGGCTCCGAACTCGACCTCTCCACCTCGACGCTCCAGTGGATCGTCAGCGGCTACATCCTGGGATACGGCGGGCTGCTGCTCCTCGGCGGACGCGCCGCCGACCTGCTGGGCCGCCGCCAGGTCTTCCTGGTGGCCCTCGCGGTGTTCGCGCTCGCCTCGCTGCTCGGCGGACTCGTCGACTCAGGTCCCCTGCTGATCGCCAGCCGTTTCATCAAGGGTCTGAGCGCCGCGTTCACCGCGCCGGCGGGCCTGTCGATCATCACCACGACATTCGCCGAGGGCCCGCTGCGCAACCGCGCGCTCTCGATCTACACCACCTGCGCGGCCACCGGTTTCTCCATGGGCCTGGTCCTGTCCGGCCTGCTCACCGAGGCGAGCTGGCGGCTGACCATGCTGCTGCCCGCGCCCATCGCCGTCGTCGCGCTGCTCGTGGGCCTGAAGCTCATCCCGCGCAGCGAGCGAGAGAAGGACCACCGCGGTTACGACATCCCGGGCGCGATCATCGGCACCGCCTCCATGCTGCTGCTCGTCTTCACCGTCGTCCAGGCACCCGACGCCGGCTGGGGATCGGCCCGGACCCTGCTGTCCTTCCTCACCGTCGCCGTACTGCTCACCGTCTTCGTCGGCATCGAGCGGCGCAGCCCCAGCCCGCTGATCCGGCTCGGCGTCCTGCGTTCCGGCAGCCAGATCCGGGCCCAGCTCGGCGCGATGGCGTTCTTCGGTTCGTACGTCGGCTTCCAGTTCCTGGTGACGCTGTACATGCAGTCGCTGCTGGGCTGGTCGGCCCTGCACACCGCGCTCGCCTTCCTGCCGGCCGGCGCGCTGGTGGCCCTGTCCTCCACGAAGGTGGGGGCCGTCGTCGACCGGTTCGGCACGCCCCGGCTCATCGCGGCGGGCTTCGCCCTGATGGTCGTCGGGTACGCGCTCTTCCTGCGCGTCGACCTCGACCCGGTCTACGCGGCGGTCATCCTGCCGACCATGCTGCTGATCGGCGCCGCGTGCGCCCTGGTCTTCCCGTCCCTCAACATCCAGGCGACCAACGGCGTCGACGACCACGAGCAGGGCATGGTCTCGGGCCTGCTCAACACCTCCGTACAGGTCGGCGGTGCGATCTTCCTCGCGATCGTGACGGCCGTCGTCACAGCGAACTCCTCCGAGGGCTCCTCGCCCCAGGACGTACTCGACAGTTACCGCCCCGGCCTGATGGTGGTGACCGGCATCGCCCTCGCGGGTCTGCTGATCACGCTGCCCGGGCTGCGGACACGGCGTCCGAAGGAGTCCGTGGTGGTCACCCGGTCCGCCCACTCGGCCCAGTCCGGCCAGTCCGCTCAGAAGGGGGCGGAGTCGGGGTCGGAGCGGGTCTCCGTCCGCGATTAGCGATCAGCGGACACCTCCGACGCGCGCCCGGCGGGTCCTTGCCCCGCCGGGCGCGGGCCTGTTGACTCGGCGGATGAGCAACAACGGGGTGAACAGAGGCAGTTACCGCGACACCGCGGAATGGACACACGCGCGGCGGGCCCAGGCGCGGCGGGACGCGGTCACCGTCGAGATCGGATACGCCCTGGCCAGCGCGGCGTTCGTGGCGGCGGTCGCCTTCGGGGTCGTCACCGGGCCCGCCCTCTTCCTGGACCTGTCGTCCGGCGCGGTCCGGGCACTGGTCACCTCGGGCGGCACCCTGGCCGCCGCCCTCTTCGCGCTACGGGTGGCCACCGTGCTGTACCGCTTCCGCCAGGACGTTCCCGTGCCTCAGCCCAGCCAGCCCGGTCGCACCAGCCCCGACTCATAGGCGAGCACGACCAGTTGGGCCCGGTCGCGAGCCCCGAGTTTCACCATCGTCCGGCTGACATGGGTCTTGGCCGTGAGCGGGCTGACGACGAGACGGCGGGCGATCTCGTCGTTCGAGAGGCCGATGCCGACCAGCGCCATCACCTCCCTTTCCCGCTCGGTGAGTTCGGCGAGGGACGCGACGGACTCGGGCTCCTTGGAACGGGCCGCGAACTCGGAGATCAGCCGGCGCGTCACCCCGGGCGACAGCAGGGCGTCGCCCTCGACCACCGCCCGTACCGCACGCAGCAGTTCATCGGGCTCGGTGTCCTTGACCAGGAAGCCGGAAGCGCCGGAACGGATGGCCTCGAAGACGTACTCGTCGAGCTCGAAGGTGGTGAGCATGACCACCTTGACGCCCCCGAGGTCCGGATCGCCGGTGATGCGGCGCGTGGCGGCGAGACCGTCCAGCACGGGCATCCGGATGTCCATCAGGACGACGTCGGGGCGCAGTTCACGAACCACGCGCACCGCCTCCCCGCCGTCGGCGGCCTCTCCGGCCACCTCGATGTCCGGCTGCGCGTCGAGCAGCGCCTTGAAGCCTGCCCTGACCAGTGCCTGGTCATCGGCGAGCAGTACGCGGATCACCGGTCCTCCTTGACCTTCCACGGCAGTACGGCCAGCACCCGGAACCCTCCGTCGTCGCGCGGACCCGCCTCGATCGTGCCACCCAGGGCGGCCGCCCGCTCCCGCATGCCCGCGAGCCCGTTGCCGCTCCCGCCCGCGTCCGCAGCGGTGGCCGGCCCGTCGTCGTCGATCCGCAGGCGCAGCGCGCCCTCCGCGTGATCGAGTCGCACCCGCGCGCGACGCGACCCGGAATGCCGTACGACGTTGGTCAACGCCTCCTGGATGATGCGGAACGCGGCCAGATCGGTCCCCGGCGCGGGTGTCGGGACCTCACCCTCGATCTCGACCGTCAGACCGGCGCTCGCCGCCTGCTCGACCAGTTCGGGGAGCCGGTCGAGCCCGGGGGCGGGCGCGCGCGGTGCCTCGCCCGGCGCGCGCAGGGTGTCGAGCACTTGGCGGACCTCGCCGAGCGCCTCCTTGCTGGCCGCCTTGATGGTGGTGAGCGCCGTACGCGCCTGTTCCGGGTCGGAGTCCAGGAGCGCGAGGCCGACGCCCGCCTGGACGTTGATCACCGAGATGCTGTGCGCCAGTACGTCGTGCAGTTCGCGGGCGATCCGCAGCCGTTCCTCGTCCGCGCGTCGCCGGGCAGCCTGCGCGCGCTCGGCCCTGTCGCGGCCCCACTGCTCACGGCGCGCGCGCACCAGTTCCGACAGCGCCAGCACCGCCACCACCCAGGTGGCGATGCCGATCTCCTGCGTCCAGGAAGTCGGGCCGTCGCCCGTCGGCGGCAGCCGGTGGTACAGCCAGTGCGCGACCACGAGATGCCCCGCCCACAACAGGCCGACCGCCGTCCAGGCGGCCCTTCGACGCCCGGCGACCACGGCGCTGAAGCAGCCCACCGCGACCGGAAGGAAGACCGGCCCGTACGGGTATCCCGCGGCCACGTAGACCAGGGCGACCGCGGCCGTGCCGAACGCTACGAACACGGGGTAGCGCTGCCGCCAGAGCAGCAGGCCGGAACCCACGAGAAGGAGCGCCCGGGAGAAGAAGTCCAGCGCGAGCCGGTCACCGTGCTGCGCGTGGGCGGCGAAGTTGGAGCCCAGCAGCACGAAGGCGGTCAGCAGCAGCGTGGAACGCCACGGCCATCGCGCGCGGCGCTCCTCGTCGTGCCAGCGGTTCCACCCGGGCGGTCCGTGCCGCCACCACGGTGGACCGCCCCACGTCGGTGCCGTGGGCGTGTGCTGCTCTTCCATGCCCGTCACGCTAGACGGCCGACCACGGCGACGGCGTCCGCCGGGCGAGGTGATCACCCGTACTCCCCTCGGAGTACGGGTGCGGAGTACAGGTGCGGAGTACGGCGGACGCTACCGCTGGGCCGTACGGCGCCGTCGCGGCCGGGCCTACGCCGAAGACGGCCCACCGGCGGTCGCGCCCTGCTCGGGATAGACAAGCCCCACATCGTGCGCGAGCCGCCCCACCGCATGCCGGAAGAACGGCTCCCGGTCCTCCACGACCCGGTTGAACTGCCCGAACAGCTCGAACCCGATCAGCCCGTAGAGCTGCGCCCACGAGGCCACCAGCGTCACGATCACCTCGGGCGGCAGATCGGGCGCGAGATCCGCGGCCATCCGCTGCGCCTCGGTCTTCAGCTCGGCCGGCAACGGCGTGCGCGCCACGCCCTTGTCCCGATACGCGTCCCGGACGACCCCGATCAGGAGCACGCCGACCCGTGCGGCCGCCGGAACGGTCTCCTGCGGCGCGACATACCCGGGGACGGGTGTGCCGTAGATGAGCGCGTACTCGTGCGGATGCTCCAGCGCCCAGCGCCGCGCCGCCGTGCAGACGGTGATCCAGCGCTCCTGGGGGCCGGCGGCGGCGACCTCGGCGTGCGCGGACTCGGCCGCCTCGCCGAGGGAGTCGTAGGCGTCGATGATGAGCGCGGTCAACAGGTCGTCCCGGCTCGGGAAGTACCGGTAGAGCGCGGAGGAGACCATCCCCAGCTCACGGGCCACGGCCCGCAGCGAGAGCTTGGCGGCGCCCTCCGCGGCGAGCTGTCTGCGCGCCTCGTCCTTGATGGCCGCCGTGACCTCGATCCTGGCTCGGGCACGTGCCCCTCGCGCGGTATTCATACAGAGCAGTGTCCCACGTTCAGAGCAGTGCACACAAAGGAGAGCATCGATCCGAAAATAGATCAGCGCTCCACTACGTGATCACCGATCAGCAATTGGCGACCCGCGATCAGCGACCCGACCCAACGCGAACGAGAGCGGCGCACAAAAACGAGAGCGCTGCTCTTGCATTGGATCACCGATCCGATGCAGACTCTTCTCAAGCGAGAGCAGTGCTCACAAAAAAGAGCGGCGCTCTCACCACATGCCTCGAGAGGTCACCGTGTCCACACACGTCCAGAAGCCGGGCTGGTTCACCGTCAACGTCTTCAACCGCGCCGTGGCCTGGATCACCAGGCGCGGGTTCAGTGTCTGGGGCTCCCGGGTCCTGGCCGTCCGGGGCCGCAAGAGCGGTGAGTGGCGGACGACCCCGGTCAACCTGCTCACCGTGGACGGCGAGCAGTACCTCGTCGCCCCCCGCGGCCATGTCCAGTGGACGCACAACATGCGGGCGGCCGGCGGGGGCGAGCTGCGTCTCGGCAAGAAGGTCGACACCTTCACCGCCGTCGAGGTCGCCGACGACGACAAGGTCTCGCTGCTGCGCGCCTACCTCAAGCGCTGGAAGGCCGAGGTAGGCGTGTTCTTCGGCGGAGTGGGCCCCGACTCGTCCGACGAGGAGCTGCGGCGCATCGCTCCCGACCACCCGGTCTTCCGGATCACGGTCAAGGGCTGACGGCCGCCGCGGCCGCTCCTCCGCCGCCTCATGGCCGAATTCACTGCCGGCGATCGGATGCGGCCGACAGCGGCCCCGTCCGCTACAGCTCCCCCACCGCTCCCCCCTCGGTCGCCTCCGTCCCCTCCGGACGGCGATCGAGTGCGGTCAGGGCGCGTCCGACCATCGGGTGCGACCGGATGATCTCGCCGAGGGTGGTGGAGCCGCGGGTGATCCCGGCGAACGCCTTCCACACCGGGCGCACACCGGTGAGCCCCGCGTGGAACATGCCGGGGCGACGCTCGAAGGCCCCGAGCAGGCGCTTGCCGACGCTCATCTCGACGCCGAGCCCCGCCTTGATCGCGAAGGCGTAGTTCAGGGCCTGCCGCCGGGCGTCCACCGCGTCGTGCGCCTCGGCGATCCGTACCGCCCACTCGCCCGCCAGCCGACCGGAGCGGAGCGCGAACGAGATGCCCTCCCGGGTCCAGGGCTCGAGCAGTCCCGCCGCGTCGCCGCAGACGAGCACCCGGCCGCGCGAGAGCGGCGAGTCGTCGGCGCGGCAGCGCGTCAAGTGGCCCGAGGAGATGGCCGGTTCGAAGCCGGCGAGACCGAGCCGGGCGATGAAGTCCTCCAAGTACCGCTTGGTGGCGGCACCTTCGCCACGCGCGGAGATCACGCCGACGGTGAGCGTGTCCCCCTTCGGGAAGACCCACCCGTAACTGCCGGGCATGGGGCCCCAGTCGATCAGGACGCGCCCCCGCCAGTCCTCGGCGACCGTCTCCGGCACCGGGATCTCGGCCTCCAGACCGAGATCGACCTGGTCGAGCTTGACCCCGACGTGTGCTCCTATCCGGCTGGCGCTGCCGTCGGCGCCCACGACCGCCCGCGCCAGAACGGTCTCGCCGCCCTGCAGGACCACGGCGACGGTGCGACGGTCCGGCACCGCCGAGCCGTGCTGCTCGACGCGCGAGACCATGGCACCCGTACGCAGTTCGGCGCCCGCCTTCTGCGCGAACTCGACGAGCTGCTGGTCGAACTCCGGACGGTTGATCAGCCCGAACAGCATGTGCCGGGACCGCCGGGTGCGGGCGAATTTGCCGTCCATCGAGAAGGTGACCGCGTTCACCCGGTCTCTGAACGGCAGCTCGAAGCCGGGGGGCAGGGCATCGCGCGAGGGGCCGATGATGCCGCCGCCGCATGTTTTGTAGCGGGGCAGTTCGGCTTTCTCCAGCAGCAGGACACTGCGTCCCGCGACCGCTGCCGCATAAGCGGCCGAGGCCCCCGCCGGCCCTCCACCGACGACTACGACGTCCCATACCTGCTGCCCGTCGTCCGCCGTACGCCGCTCGTCGTCCGCCGAAGAGTTCTCGCTGCTCACGTTGGTCTACTGCTCCCAGTCCAGCCGTCTGCCGCACCTGTCCCCCGCATCCTACGGCGGGCATCGCCGCAGGTTGCTGTGGGAGGATCGACAACGGATGCGTCCTGTACACCAGTACGCATCACCCGATCATCTGTACACAGAAGTACAACGTCGCACCTACGAGGAGCGTGCCCATGTCGTCGAATCCGGTCGCCGAGACCGTCGCCTCGCTCATGCCCCGGGCGAAGGCGGAGCTCACCGAGCTGGTGGCCTTCAAGTCGGTGGCGGACTTCGACCAGTATCCGAGGAGCGAGAGCGAGGGCGCCGCGAACTGGATCGCCGACGCGCTGCGCTCCGAGGGCTTCCAGGACGTGGCGCTGCTCGACACCCCGGACGGCACCCAGTCGGTGTACGGCTTCCTGCCGGGACCCGAGGGCGCGAAGACGGTCCTGCTGTACGCGCACTACGACGTGCAGCCACCACTGGACGAAGCCGCCTGGACGACACCCCCGTTCGAGCTGGTGGAGCGCGACGGCCGCTGGTACGGGCGGGGCAGCGCCGACTGCAAGGGCGGCGTCGTCATGCACCTGCTGGCGCTGCGTGCCCTGAAGGCGAACGGCGGCATTCCGGTGCACGTCAAGGTCATCGTCGAGGGTTCGGAGGAGCAGGGTACCGGCGGTCTGGAGCGGTACGCCGAGCAGCACCCGGAGTTGCTGACCGCCGACACGATCGTCATCGGTGACGCCGGCAACTTCCGGGCGGGCCTGCCGACGGTCACCGCGACCCTGCGCGGCATGACCCTCGTACGGGTGCAGGTGGACACCCTCGAAGGGAACCTGCACTCGGGGCAGTTCGGCGGCGCGGCGCCCGACGCGCTGGCCGCGCTGATCCGCGTACTGGACTCGCTGCGGGCGAAGGACGGCTCGACGACCGTCGACGGCCTGGCGGGCGACTTGGCGTGGGACGGGCTGCAGTACGAGGACCAGGCGTTCCGTGAGGACGCCAAGGTGCTCGACGGGGTGGAGCTCATCGGCTCCGGCACGGTCGCCGACCGGGTCTGGGCGCGGCCGGCCGTCACGGTGCTCGGGATCGACTGCCCGCCGGTCGTCGGCGCGACGCCGTCGGTGCAGGCCGGTGCCCGTGCGCTGATCAGCCTGCGGGTGCCGCCGGGCGTCGACGCGGTCGAGGCGACCAAGCTGCTCCAGGCGCACATCGAGGCGCACACGCCGTGGGGCGCGCGGGTGAGCACCGAGCCGATCGGGCAGGGCCAGGCGTTCCGCGCCGACACGTCCAGCCCCGCGTACGCGTCGATGGCCGAGGCCATGGCGGTCGCCTACCCGGGCCAGGAGATGCAGTCGGCGGGCATGGGCGGCTCGATCCCGCTGTGCAACACACTGGCCTCGCTGTACCCGCGGACGGAGATCCTGCTCATCGGCCTGAGCGAGCCGGAGGCGCAGATCCACGCGGTGAACGAGAGCGTCTCGCCGGACGAGCTGGAGCGTCTGTCGGTCGCGGAGGCGCTGTTCCTGCGGAACTACGCGGCGAGCTGATCGTCCGCGGACACGGGTGGGGGGGGGAGGGGGGGGGGGGGGGGGGCGGGGCGTTTTTTTCCCTCCCGTTCGCAACCCCCACAGAAGAAGGGGCCTCCCAAAAAAAAAAAGGGCGGGGTGGG
>NZ_JBVJCT010000010.1:246783-270925 GCF_055588305.1 Streptomyces sp. NPDC042002
GTGTTTGCCACAAAGGAAAGAGAGAGAGGAACAGGCGCGCAACAACCGCGCGCGCCCCCCCCCCCCCCCCCCCCCCCCCCCACCCGTGTCCGCTCCCTCACGCGTCGAAATCACCGCGGCGGAAGGCCCTCCCGAAAGCGCCGGGGTCGGGGCGTGAGGGTCTCGCGCGGTGGCGGGGCGGGACCGGGACGACCGGCGTTCCGTAAGCGTCTGTTGTGCGGTCCGGGGCCGCGTGGAGAAGGCCTCGGCGTCAGCCCAGTGGTACCCCGGCCTCCAGGTACAGCGCCGCGCCGCGCTCGCGGGCCCGCAGGGCCCAGCGGAGCCGTTCGTAGCGCACGGGCGGCAGCAGGTCGGCCGCCTCCTGCTCGGTGACGAAGCGCCAGCCGCGCAGTTCCGGTCCGGGGAGCAGGAGTCCCCGGACGGCCTGTTCGTCGAGGTGTCCGCCGTCGAACAGGAGCCGCAGCCCTCCGTAGCCGGGGGGTGCGGGCGACTCCCAGTCGACGACGAGGAGCGTGGGCACCTCGTCGAGGGTGATGCCGGTCTCCTCGGTGACCTCGCGCATACCGGCGCGGGCGGGGGCCTCGCCTGCCTCGACGACCCCGCCGGGGAACTCCCAGCCGGCCTTGTACGTCGGGTCGACGAGCAGGACCCGGTCGTTCTCGTCGAAGAGGAGCACGCCGGCGGCGACCGTCTCGGCGGTGGGTTCGGGAGTCTGCACGATGGCGCACACGGGCGCCTCCCCGGTGCGTACGGCTTCGGCGACGCGCAGGGCGGTGTCGTACGGGGTGAGCGCGCTGGTGTCCACGGGGTGGGCGTCGGCGGTGAGCCAGGCGAGCGCGGCCCGGTAGGGCTCGATGTGGTCGTAGGACCACTGGCGCACACGCATCTCGCCGTCGGGCAGGTCCGGGGGCACCTCGCGCCCGGCTATTCGCTCACGCAGGATCGTTTCCGCCGGGGCGAGGAGCACATGGCGGACCGGAATCCGGCGGGCGGCGAGCCCGCCGAAGATCTCGTCGCGGTACTCCTGGCGCAGCAGGGTCATGGGGACGACGAGGACGCCGCCGAGCTCGGCGAGCAGGGCGGCCGCCGTGTCGACCACGAGCCGGCGCCAGATCGGCAGGTCCTGGAAGTCGCCGACCTCGGCGAGGTGCTTGGCCGGGAGCAGTCGCGCGAGTGTGCCCCCGACGACCTCGGGGTCGAAGAGCGTGCTGTTCGGGATCAGCTCGATCAGTTCCCGTGCGGTGGCGGTCTTCCCCGCACCGAACGCACCGTTGATCCAGACGATCACGATTCCCCCTCTTCTGTTGGCCCCCTGAGGCTTGCCCGCTCCACCCTGCCATGGAAACCAGCGCCTGATGAGGGCGCCGACGACGCGGCGCCGGTGCCCCCGTGGCGGGGGCGCCGGCGCCGGGCGGTGTTCCTTCAGCTCGTCCGGCCGCCGAGAGCGCCCTCGTCGACGGCCAGGTGGTCGCCGCCGATCGTGTGATCGACCGTGCCGAGCGTGTCGTTGACCTTCAGATCGCTCAGGGCGTCTTTGCTCAGGGCATGGGACGGGGTGATCGCCGCGACGACGAACCCGGTGGCGAGGGAGGCGATGGCGAGCATGCTGCGCTTCTTCATGCCCGGTTCAACTACGAACGCCGGACGGAGTCACGGGTGGATCAGGCACCTTCATCCGGGTCGTGCGGTTCATCCGGCCCGGGGCCGGCCACACCCGCGGCTGCGTGCACACCCGGCGATACGGGTCCACCCGGCGAAACCGGCCCACCTGGCGATGCGCATCCACCTGGCGAAACCGGTCCACCCGGCGATACGAGCCCGCCGGCACCGGACCGGGTGCGGGGTGACCACCGGTCGGACAGGGGCTGCCGGCCGGGGCCACCAAGTCGGTTCCGGTTCGCGGCCCGGAACCACCGGTCCGACGCGGGCCGCGAACCGGAAAATCCGATGCCGGCCGCGCACGTGAAGGTCCGACGTCGGCCGCGCACCGGAACCACCGGGTCAGAGCCGAGCCGCAGGCGCCTGCGCCCTCCGGGTGAGTGCCGCCGCGGCAGCGCCGACCAGGCCGGCGTCCGTGCCCATCAGCGCGGGTGTCACCGTCAGTCGCTGGACGAAGGACAGCGTGGCGTAGTCGGCCAGTGCCCGGCGCAGCGGTGCGAAGAGGACGTCGCCCGCCTTGCCCACTCCCCCGCCGATCACGGCGATGTCGATCTCGACCAGGGTCGCGGTCGCCGCGATGCCCGCCGCGAGAGCCTGCGCGGCCCGCTCGAAGGAGGCCACGGCGACCGGGTCGCCCGCGCGGGCCGCCTCGGCGACCGCAGCGGCCGAGGTGTCGCCGTCGGGGCCGGGCCGCCAGCCTCCCTCGAGCGCGCGGCGGGCGATGTTCGGGCCGCTGGCGATGCGCTCGACACAGCCCCGGGAGCCGCAGGGGCAGGGATCACCGTCCAGGTCGACGCTGATGTGTCCGATGTGGCCCGCGTTTCCGGTGGGACCGGCGTGCAACTGCCCGTTCAGGACCAGCCCGCCGCCCACACCGGTGGACACCACCATGCAGAGCGCGTTGTCGTGCCCCTGGGCGGCGCCCTGCCAGTGCTCGGCCGCCGTGATGGCCACACCGTCGCCGATCAGCTCGACGGGCAGTCCGCCCGCGGCCTTGGCGGCCCGCTCGACCAGCGGGTAGCCGCGCCAGCCGGGCACGTTCACCGGGCTCACCGTGCCGGCGGAGGCGTCCACCGGGCCCGCGCTGCCGATACCGAGGGCTCCGGCCCTGCTCCACAACGGGGAGACCGTCAGCTCGCCGATGACGTCCTCGACGGCACGCATCACGGTGTCGCCGTCCTCCCGCGCGGGCGTCGCGCGCTGCGCGCGCAGGAGAATCCGGCCGTGGCCGTCCACCAGCGCTCCGGCGATCTTGGTGCCGCCGATGTCGAGCGCGGCCACGAGGTCGGTGTGCATCAGAGTCAGGTCTCCCATGGGGTGTCGTGACGGGCCCACCGCGCCGCGGGTCCGGGGTCCCCGGCCGGGAACGGAGCAGGATCGGGCCCTGTCGTACGCCGGGCGCGGAGGGCGCCGGTGGACCACGGGGACCGTGCGCCCTGGGGAAGGCGCAGGCCGGAGATTTCGGTGGACAGTGTCTCCCGCATCTGACAACGTTGTCCAGGCTCTATGCTCGTCGCCACATCCTCATACAACCCCATGGACCTACGCATCCCCGTGGACGACAGGACAGGACAGCACATCGTGGCCGAGACCGCCCGCCGATCCGAGAACCGCTACGGAAACCGTCCGACCATGAAGGACGTAGCGGCGCGTGCGGGAGTCGGTCTGAAGACGGTCTCCCGCGTGGTCAACAGCGAGCCCGGGGTCACCCCGGACACCGAGCGGCGCGTCCAGGAGGCCATCGAGGCGCTGGGCTTCCGCCGCAACGACAGTGCCCGGGTGCTGCGCAAGGGCCGCACCGCGAGCATCGGGCTGGTCCTGGAGGACCTCGCGGACCCGTTCTACGGGCCGCTGAGCCGCGCGGTCGAGGAGGTGGCCCGCGCGCACGGAGCCCTGCTGATCAACGGTTCCAGCGCGGAGGACCCGGACCGCGAGCAGGAACTGGTCCTCGCGCTCTGCGCGCGCCGTGTGGACGGGCTGGTCGTGATCCCGGCCGGCGACGACCACCGCTATCTGGAGCCGGAGATAAAGGCGGGCGTCGCCACGGTGTTCGTGGACCGCCCGGCCGGGAGGATCGACGCCGACGTCGTCCTGTCGGACAGTTTCGGCGGCGCCCGGGACGGAGTCGCCCACCTCATCGCCCACGGCCACCGCCGGATCGGCTTCATCGGCGACATGCCGCGCATCCACACCGCCGCCGAGCGGCTGCGCGGTTACCGGGCCGCCATGGAGGACGCCGGGATACCGGTCGAGGACGACTGGATGTCGCTGGGCGTCACCGATCCGCAACGGGTGCGCAGGGCGGCCGAGGACATGCTCTCCGGCCCCTCGCCCGTCACCGCGGTCTTCGCGGGCAACAACCGTGTCACCGTGACCGTCGTCCGTGTCATCGCCGAGCGCGGCCACCCCGTCGCCCTCGTCGGCTTCGACGACATCGAGCTCGCCGACCTCCTGGAGCCCGGGGTCACGGTCGTGGCCCAGGACGCCGCCGCCCTCGGCCGCACCGCCGCCGAACGCCTCTTCCGCCAGCTCGACGGCAATCTCATCGCTCCGGAACGCATCGAACTCCCGACCCGCCTGATCACCCGCGGCTCGGGGGAACTGCCGCCGGCGCGCTGAGCCACGGCCGCACGGCCCCCGCCCGCTCAGGGCGCCGGGCCCCGCCGGGGCTCGGCGTACCCGTCCGCGGAGTTGGACCCCGCGCGCGTCAAGCGGTGCCGTCCTGGCACCCGGGCTCGCGCAGTCCGGACCTCTCGGCAGCGACCGGCCACCGTCCCGCCCGCGCACCCGACGCGGGCTGCGGGCCGTTACTGACCCGAAACCGTCGGATCTCCCCGCCGCGGTGTCGCGAAGGCCTCCAGCTCGGGTCGGGTCAGGCCCGTCGCGCGGGCCACCTCCGGGATGTCCAGGGCGCCGCAGTCCAGGCCGCGCAGGAGGTAGCCGCTGAGGGCCTTGGCGGTGGCGGGTTCGTCCATGACGTCGCCTGACGCGTGGCCTGCGTAGCGGGAGAGGCGGGCGGCGGCCTGTTCGAAGCCCTCACGGTAGAAGGCGAAGACGGCCGCGTAGCGGGTCGGGATGTGGCCGGGGTGCATGTCCCAGCCCTGGTAGTAGGCGCGGGCAAAGGCCCGGCGGGTGAGGCCGTAGTGCAGCCGCCAGGCGTCGTGGACCTTCTCGGTCGGGCCGACGGGCAGGACGTTGGTGGAGCCGTCCGACAGGCGTACGCCGGTGCCGGCGGCCGCGACCTGCATGACCGCCTTGGCGTGGTCGGCGGCCGGGTGGTCGCTCGACTGGTGGGCCGCGGAGACGCCGAGGCAGGCGCTGTAGTCGAAGGTCCCGTAGTGCAGCCCGGTGGCGCGGCCCTCCGCGGCCTGGATCATGCGGGCGACCGTGGCCGTGCCGTCCGTGGCCAGGATGGCCTGGCTGGTCTCGATCTGGATCTCGAATCCGATCCGGCCGGGTTCGAGACCGCGGGCCTTCTCGAACGCCTCGAGGAGCCGGACCATGGCGGTGACCTGCTCCGGGTACGTCACCTTGGGCAGGGTGAGGACGAGCCCGTCGGGCAGGCCGCCCGCCTCCATCAGGCCCGTCAGGAAGATGTCGAGGGTGCGGATGCCCCGGTCGCGGACCGGCGCTTCCATGCACTTCATGCGGATGCCCATGTACGGGGCCGCCGTGCCGTTCTCGTACGCCTCGGCGATCAGCCGGGCCGCGCGGGCCGCCGTCGTGTCCTCCTCGGCGTCCGGGCGCGGGCCGTAGCCGTCCTCGAAGTCGACGCGGAGGTCCTCGACGGGTTCGCGCTCCAGCTTGGCCCGGACGCGGTCGTACACGGGCCCGGCGAGTTCGTCGGTGAGGCCGAGGACCGCGGCGAAGGAGGCGGCGTCCGGGGCGTGTTCGTCGAGGGCGGCGAGGGCGCGGTCGCCCCAGGTGCGGATGGTGTCGGCGGCGAACACGTCTCCCGGGACGTACACGGTGTGGACGGGCTGCCGGGTGCCCGGGTCGCCGGGGTAGCGGCGCTCCAGCTCGGCGTCGACGGGGGCGAGCGAGGCGCTGACCGCTTCGGTGACGGCGCCCGCGAGGCTCGTCGCCACCTTCTCCTGCTGACCCTGACCCATCCCACACCCTCCTGTTTTCCGCAGTACGGAATCAACAATCCGTAGAACGAAGTTATCCGGCACGCTTCCCGCGGGTCAACACCCTCTTGGATCGCGGGACACTCCGCGGCCCCGCCGCGTTCACTCCCGTCTCGGTCGCTTCGGGCATTCTTTTCCGGTTCCTTCTTCCCCTCCGGTGATGCGCGCCCCCATCCTGACTCGCGACCGAAGGAGCACGCGTGTCCAACTCCAGCAGAGTGACCCGACGCACGGGGCTCAGAACCGCGGTGGCCGCCGCGGTCGCCGTGCCCCTGCTCACCACGGCACAGGCCTCCGCCGCCCGGCGCGCCCGCCCCCGCCTCGACGTCATGACCTACAACCTGCGCTACGCGAGCACCGCCGAACCCAACAGCTGGGCGGTGCGCCGTCCGGTGATGCGCGAGCTGCTGCGCGGTGAGTCGCCCCACGTCATCGGCACTCAGGAGGGCCTCTACCAGCAACTGCTCGACATCGAGTCCGATCTCGCGCCGCACTACGAGTGAATCGGCACCGGCCGGGAGGGCGGCAGCCGCGACGAGTCCGTGGCGATCTTCTACGACACCCGGCGGCTGGCCCCGGTCGAGCACGACACGTTCTGGCTCTCCGACACCCCGAAGGTGATCGGCTCGAACACCTGGGGCGCGGCCCTCCCCCGGATCGCGACCTGGGTGCGCTTTCGCGATCTGGCGGACGGCGGGCGGGAGTTCCACCTCCTCAACACCCACCTGGACCACAAGAGCCAGTACGCGCGGACGCGGGCCGCCTCGCTCATCGCCGAGCGGGTCGCGGAGTTCGACCCGTCCCTCCCACTCCTGGTGACCGGCGACTTCAACGCGCCGGCGCACCGGAACGAGGCCTACGACATCCTGCTGGGCGCCGGGCTCACCGACACCTGGGACACGGCAGCCTCGCGGAGCAGGCCCTACGCGACCTTCCACGGCTACGCGCCGCTGACGCCGGACGGCGACCGCATCGACTGGATCCTGGCGAGCGCCGGCGAGGTGCACCGGGCGTCGATCGACACCTTCTCGCTGCACGGCCAGTTCCCGAGCGACCACCTGCCCGTACAGGCCTCGCTGACCCTGGGATGAACGAAGGCCCCCGTGACCGGTGTCCGGTCACGGGGGCCTCGTACAGCACTGCGGGATCAGCCCTTGCGGGCCTTGATCTCCTCGGTGAGCTGCGGGACGACCTCGAAGAGGTCGCCGACCACGCCGTAGTCGACCAGGTCGAAGATCGGCGCCTCGGCGTCCTTGTTGATCGCCACGATCGTCTTCGACGTCTGCATGCCGGCGCGGTGCTGGATGGCGCCGGAGATGCCGGAGGCGATGTAGAGCTGCGGCGAGACGGACTTGCCGGTCTGGCCGACCTGGTTGGTGTGCGGGTACCAGCCGGCGTCGACCGCGGCACGCGAGGCGCCCACCGCGGCACCGAGCGAGTCGGCGAGGTTCTCGATGACCGAGAAGTTCTCGGCGCCGTTGACGCCACGGCCGCCGGAGACGACGATCGCGGCCTCGGTCAGCTCGGGGCGGCCGGTCGACTCGCGCGGGGTGCGGGCGGTGACCTTGGTGCCGGTGGCCTTGTCGGAGAAGGTGACCGCGAGGGCCTCGACGGTGCCGGCGGCCGGGGCTGCCTCCACGGCGGCCGAGTTCGGCTTGACCGTGATGACCGGGGTGCCCTTGGCGACACGGGACTTGGTGGTGAAGGAGGCGGCGAACGCGGACTGCGTGGCCACCGGGCCCTCGTCACCGGCCACCAGGTCGGTGGCGTCGGTGATGATGCCCGAGCCGATACGGACCGCGAGGCGGGCCGCGATCTCCTTGCCCTCGGCGGAGGACGGGACGAGCACGGCGGCCGGGGAGACGGCGTCGTACGCGGCCTGGAGCGCGTCCACCTTCGGCACGACGAGGTAGTCGGCGTACTCGGCGGCGTCGTGCGTGAGGACCTTCACCGCGCCGTGCTCGGCGAGCGCGGCGGCGGTGTTCTCGGCACCGGAGCCGAGGGCGACGGCGACGGGCTCGCCGATGCGGCGGGCCAGCGTCAGCAGTTCGAGGGTGGGCTTGCGGACGGCACCGTCCACGTGGTCGACGTAGACGAGAACTTCAGCCATGGGAGTGCTCCTGCGGATTACGAAGTCTGAGGGCGGTGAGCGGGATGGGCCGTGGCCGCTGCAACGGTCCGGGAGCGAGACCCGGACCCTCGGCGACTAGATGAACTTCTGGCCCGCGAGGAACTCGGCGAGCTGCTTGCCGCCCTCGCCCTCGTCCTTGACGATCGTTCCGGCGGTGCGCGCCGGACGCTCGGTGGCGGAGTCGACCTTGGTCCAGGCACCCTCGAGACCGACCTCGTCCGTCTCGATCTCCAGGTCCTCCAGGTCCCAGGCCTGAACCGGCTTCTTCTTGGCGGCCATGATGCCCTTGAAGGACGGGTAACGCGCCTCGCCCGACTGGTCGGTCACCGACACGACCGCCGGGAGGGAGGCCTCGAGCTGCTCGGAGGCGGTGTCGCCGTCGCGGCGGCCCTTGACCACACCGTCCTCGACCAAGACCTCGGAGAGCAGGGTGACCTGCGGGACACCGAGGCGCTCGGCCAGCAGCGCCGGGACGATGCCGGCGGTGCCGTCGGTGGACGCCATGCCGGAGATGACCAGGTCGAAGCCGGCCTTCTCGATCGCCTTGGCCAGCACCAGCGAGGTGCCGATGGCGTCGGTGCCGTGCAGGTCGTCGTCCTCGACGTGGATGGCCTTGTCGGCACCCATGGACAGCGCCTTGCGCAGCGCGTCCTTGGCGTCCTCGGGGCCGACGGTCAGCACGGTGATCTCGGCGTCGTCCGCCGCGTCGGCGATCCGCAGTGCCTGCTCGACGGCGTACTCGTCGAGTTCGGACAGCAGGCCGTCCACGTCGTCACGGTCGACGGTCAGGTCATCGGCGAAGTGCCGGTCGCCAGTGGCGTCGGGCACGTACTTCACAGTGACAACGATCCTCAAGCTCACGCCGGCTCTCCTACTGCATCGTCATTTCTGGGCTGCCTTCTTTCAGGCAGCATAGGCGCCTGAAGCGGCCGATCCCGGTCGGGGCGGACCGCGCTCCGACCGAAATATTACTCACCAGTACACCCATCCGACGCCCACTGAGCAAGCGCTTTGGACTGTGACCTTCGCAACTGTGTGTAACCGGGGAGTAGAACCGGCGAGTAACACGGAGGACGACCGGCCCGCGGGTTCAGTCGCGCAGCCCGTTGAACCGGCCCTGGTGGTACAGGAGGGGGCCGCCCGCCCCCGAGTGATCGCCCAGCACGACCTCCGCCAGGACGATGCGGTGGTCCCCCGCCGGTACCCGCGCCACGACGCGGCACACCAGCCAGGCGAGGACGTCGTCGAGTACGGGAACTTCCTCGGGCCCTTTACGCCAACGGGTGGGCGCGCCAAATCGGTCGGCGCCGCTGCGCGCGAAGGTGGCGGCCAGCTCCCGCTGGTGTTCGCCGAGCACATGGACGCCGACATGGCCGGCCTCGGACATGGCGGGCCAACTGGAGGCGCCGGTGCCGATGCCGAACGAGACGACCGGGGGTTCGGCGGAGACCGAGGTGAGCGAGGTGGCGGTGAAACCGACGGGACCGCGGGCGCCCGAGGCGGTGATCACGGCGACTCCGGCCGCGTGCCGCCGGAACACGGAGCGCAGCAGCTCCGGGGAGGCGGGCCGTGGAGTGCCGAGGCCGGGGGTGGCCGTCATGGAGCTGTCCTGTCCTTCTGCGAGAGCCGACGTGAGGTTCCCGCCGCTCGGCGGGAACCGAGGGCGGGGAGCGGTCCGTGGCCGCTCAACAGCCCGGACCGCGCGCACCCGCGGTGCGGGCCGGGTCCACGTCGACGAACTCGGGGAGAAGGATTTCCGGTGACATACGGTCAGGCTGACGAGAGGCGACGGGCGCAGTCAAGGGCGTACCGGCATGTGGGAGATGCCTCACCATGATCGCCACGGCTCAGACCGCCTCTCCGAGCGCCGCGATGACGTCCGCCTTGCGCGGCTGTCCCGTCGCCCGCCGCACGATCCGCCCGTCGGCGTCGAGCACGAGCACGGTGGGTGTCTTGAGGATGCCGAGATCGCGTACGAGGTCGAGGTGGTCCTCGGCGTCGATCTCCACGTGGGACACGCCGGGGACGAGGCCTGCCACCTCGCCGAGCACGCGCCGGGTCGCCCGGCAGGGGGCACAGAAGGCGCTGGAGAACTGAACGAGCGTGGCCCGTTCACCGAGCGCCTCCCCCAACTCCGCCGCACCGAGCAGCCTTCCGCCGTCGCGCCCGCGCACACGCACCCTCCCGCTCCGCCACCGGTGCAGCACTCCGTAGACGCTCGCCGCCGCGAGCACCACCACGCACACCACAAGTCCGTTCATCTTCCGTACAAGCATTCACGAGACCGCAAAGATTCCCGGGGTCACTCGGCGCCCTTCATGCGGAATGCTTGATTCATGGACATCGATACGAGAGGGCCGCGGTTCGGTGCGGCCGTGACGACCCTCGTGCTGGCGGTGACGCTGATCACCGGGAGCGTCTGGCTGCTGGCGTGGCAGACACTGGCGTTCGCCCTGGGCGCGGCGGGCGGCGTGACGCGCTCGCCGTACGGCTGGGTCTTCAGGAAGGCGGTACGGCCGCGACTCGGGCCGCCCACGGAGTTCGAGGCGCCGGAGCCCCCGCGGTTCGCGCAGGCCGTCGGGCTCGCCTTCGCGGTGGTGGGTCTGATCGGCTGGACCTCGGGTCCGCAGTGGCTGGGGTCGGCGGCAACCGGGTGCGCTCTGGCCGCGGCGTTTCTCAATGCCGCGTTCGGGTACTGCCTCGGGTGTGAGATGTACCTGATTGTGCGTCGGGTGTCGGTACGCGCTAAGTAAAGACAGGTTAAAACTCCGAGGTGGATCAAGTGGGCGACGTGACAAGGATCTCGCCGTTCCAAGGCACCGGGGCTGGCCTCCCGTCCGTTCTTCGGGCACGATCTGCGCAATGCCGTAAACCTACGGCTGCGTAACTTTCCCGCCGGGAGACCCCTTCCCAGGCAGAGAGAAGGGTCCACCCCGTCCATGGCAGAGCTTGTCTACCGTCCCGTCGTCGGCCTCGCCCAAACGCTCTTCAAGGCGTGGGACCTCAAGATCGACTGCAAGGGATCGGAGAACATTCCGCGCTCGGGCGGCGCCGTGCTGGTCAGCAACCACATCAGTTACCTGGACTTCATCTTCGACGGCCTGGCCACTCTGCCGCAGAAGCGCCTGGTGCGTTTCATGGCGAAGGAGTCGGTCTTCCGGCACAAGATCTCCGGTCCGCTGATGCGGGGCATGAAGCACATCCCCGTGGACCGTCAGCAGGGCGAGACCGCCTACCAGCACGCGCTGGACTCGCTGCGCTCCGGCGAGATCGTCGGCGTCTTCCCCGAAGCGACCATCTCGCAGTCCTTCACGCTGAAGAGCTTCAAGTCGGGTGCCGCGCGCATGGCCCAGGAGGCCGGCGTCCCGCTCATCCCCATGGCCTTGTGGGGCACGCAGCGACTGTGGACCAAGGGCCACCCACGCAACTTCAAGCGCAGCCACACCCCGATCACGATCCGGGTCGGCGAGCCGATGGAGGCCCCGCAGGACCAGTACGCGGGCGCCATCACCCGGCGGCTGCGCGAGCGGGTCCAGGAGCTGCTCGAAGCGGCACAGCGCGCTTATCCCGTACGCCCCAAGGGGCCGGACGACACCTGGTGGATGCCCGCCCACCTGGGCGGCACCGCGCCGACCCCCGAAGAGGTACGCGCGGCCGAGAAGCGCTGAACCGTCTCGTACGGCGCGCCCCGCGCCGAGTCGTCATTCCGGGGCGTGGACGGTGATCCGCGCCCCGGAGCTGAACTTCTGGAGCAGTTCGGCGAGTTCGGCGCCCGCGGCCTCGACGTCGGCGACCGGCATCGGTGCCAGGCTCTCCAACAGGAAGACCGCCGAGGCGGATTGCTCCGTGAGCCGGGTGCGCGGTCCCTGGCGCCAGTTCCAGCGGCGGCAGGTGACACCGGTGTCGTCGCGCCACACCACCTCGCCCGCGTCGGGGTGTTCGACCGTCTCCGCGCCACCTGCGACGGTCACGAAGTCCTCGTCGCCGGTGGCGCGCACGAGGCGCATCGCACCCCGGATGTGGTCGGTGTCCTCGCCGCCGACGGGGATCAGGTGGGCCACGCTGATCGCGTTGTAGACGTCCACGAGGACGTTGATCCGCGGGAGGCCCGCGTCCGAGAGCGCGCGTTTGGCCAGCGCCTCAGCGGAGTTGCGGGTGCGCGAGGGCTTGGAGCCGAAGGCCGTGTAGGTCTCCCGCCAGGCCGCCATGTGCGGGTCCTCGTGCGGAGCCCGTCCCGCAAGCCGTGCGGCCAGCCGCCGGGCCGCGTCGTCCAGGAGCGCCGAAGTCCCTTCCGTACTGGGTCCGTTGACCAGTCCGTCCGCCTCGACGGCGACATGGGTGAATCCGGGCGCGAGGGCGCGTACCTCGTCGGACACGGTGAGCGTGAGAGTCATCGTCTGCCTCGCCTCAGAGTGCGGTGGGGAGCGTCCGCGACAGGGACAGCCGGTCCGGGGCGGCCTTCAGTACGCCGACCACGACCGGGTGAGGTGCAGCGTACAGCTCCGGATAGTCCAGCTCATTGCACTCCGGGTCGGGTGTGAAGGCCAGCCGCTCGCCGTCGAGGGAGAACCGGGCGTCCACACCCGGCTTGTTGCCGCGGGGGTCCTGCCGGTGCCAGGCGCCGTCGAGACGCACGGCGACGAGGCCGTGCACCTCCTCGAACTTCTGGTAGCAGAACGCGGTCGGGATGTCCTCGGCCCGCAGCAGCGCGGCCAGCGCGTGGGCCTTGGCGTAACAGATGCCGGTACGCCGCTCCAGTACGTCGGAGGCGCGCCAGGTGACCCGCGGATCGCCGGAATCGAACGAGTGCGGGATGGTGTCCCGTACGAACTCGAACGCCGAACGCGCATAGGCATACGAGTCGGCGGCCCCCTCGGCGAGCCGTGCGGCCGTCTCGCGGACGAGCGGATGGTGGTGGTCGACCACCTCGTCGGCGGCCAGGTAGGCGGACAGGTCGCCGGTTTTCTGGATCAGCTCCATGCCCGCAGAGCATAGGAATGCGGCCACCCGATAGTCAATGACTTTTCAGATGACCGCATATCTATGCATCATTCGTCGCTACATGGTGCGTGGTGCGTGAGGGTACGGGCGTGTCCGCCGGCAGAGCCCCGGAGCGCCCGGCTACCGCTGGGCCATCTCCTCCTTGAGCGCCGCCACGAACCCGTCGACGTCGTCCTCGGTCGTGTCGAAGGCGCACATCCAGCGGACGTCGCCCGCGGGCTCGTCCCAGAAGTAGAAGCGGTAGCGCTTCTGCAGCCGCTCGCTCACGTCGTGCGGGAGCCGGGCGAAGACCGCGTTGGCCTGCACCGGGTAGAGGATCTCCACTCCGTGCACGGCGCGGACGCCCTCGGCCAGCCGCTGTGCCATCTCGTTGGCGTGCCGGGCGTTGCGCAGCCACAGGTCCTTGGCGAGCAGCGCCTCCAACTGCACCGAGACGAAGCGCATCTTGGAGGCGAGCTGCATCGACAGCTTGCGCAGATGCTTCATGTGGCTGACGGCGTCCTGGTTGAGGACGACGACCGCCTCGCCGAACAGCGCGCCGTTCTTCGTGCCGCCCAGCGACAGGATGTCGACGCCGGCCGCGTTGGTGAACGTCCGCATCGGGACGTCCAGGGAGGCGGCCGCGTTGGATATCCGGGACCCGTCCAGGTGCACCTTCATGCCGTGCGCGTGGGCGTGGTCGCAGATCGCGCGGATCTCGCCCGGCGTGTAGAGCGTGCCCAGTTCGGTGCTCTGGGTGATCGAGACGACCTGCGGCATCGCCCGGTGCTCGTCGTCCCAGCCGAACGCCTGCCGGTCGATCAGTTCGGGCGTGAGCTTGCCGTCGGGCGTGGGCACCGTGAGCAGCTTGAGGCCGCCCATCCGCTCGGGGGCGCCGCCCTCGTCGACGTTGATGTGCGCGCTCTCCGCGCAGATCACCGCGCCCCAGCGGTCGGTGACCGCCTGGAGCGCGACCACGTTCGCGCCGGTGCCGTTGAAGACCGGGAAGGCCTCCGCGCCCGCACCGAAGTGACTGCGGATGATCCCCTGGAGGTTGTCCGTGTAGTCGTCCTCGCCGTACGCGACCTGGTGCCCGCCGTTGGCCAGGGCCAGCGCGGCGAGCACCTCGGGGTGGGCCCCCGCGTAGTTGTCGCTGGCGAAACCGCGGACGGCCGGGTCGTGATGACGCCGGGCGTCGGTCTTCGCAGGGTTCACGGCTTCTCGGTCAGCCACAGACGTTTCCCGTTCACTTCACCGGCGGGCCGGTCCCAGACGCCGACGATGGACTCGGCCAGTTCCTTGACGTCCGTGAAGCCCGCGAACTTCGCGTTCGGCCGCTCGGCGCGCATCGCGTCGTGCACCAACGCCTTCACCACCAGGATGGCAGCAGCGGACGTCGGCCCGTCCGCGCCCTCGGCGATCCCGGCCTTGCGGAAGTAGTCCGCCATGGCCAGGGTCCACGCCTCGGCGGCGGCCTTGGCCGCGGAGTAGGCGGCGTTGCCCGCGGTGGGATTGCTCGCGCCTGCGGCGCTGATCAGGACGTACCGGCCTCGCTCGCTGGCCTGCAGCGCCTCGTGGAAGGCGAGCGTGGTGTGCTGCACGGTGCGGATGAGCAGCAGTTCGAGCAGGTCCCAGTCGTCGAGAACCGTCTTGGTGAAGGTCTCGCTGCCGCGCCAGCCGCCGACGAGGTGGACGAGGCCGTCCACCTGGCCGAAGTCCTTCTGGATACGCGCGGACCAGTCGCGGGTCGACTGGAGGTCGAGCAGGTCGACGGTGTCGCCGACGACGGTGGAGCCGCCGTGGGCGTAGCGGGCCGCGTCCACGGCTTCCGCCAGCCGCTCCGCGTCGTTGTCCGCGCCGATGACGGTCGCGCCCGCCTCGGCGAGCCTGAGCAGTGCCGCCCGGCCGGCGGGTCCACCCGCACCCGCCACCGCGATCACCGCACCGCTGAGAGCCCCGTTCCCCATGGTCTTCGCCTCCTGAGCAATGTTCTCGCTACCGCGGTCGGTCACGCGGCGACCCGCTCGGAGCCGGCCGCGGTGATGCCCTTGGTGGAGGCGATCACGTTCTTCAGCTTTTTGGAGAGCGCCTCATAGAACATGCTCAGGGGAAACTCGTCCGGAAGCACGTCGTCGACCAGCTTGCGGGGCGGCTGGGACAGGTCGAGGGCGTCCGGACCCTTGGCCCAGCGGGAGCCCGGGTGCGGGGCGAGGTAGGTCGAGACCAGCTCGTACGCCTTGAACCAGTGGACGAGCTTGGGGCGGTCGATGCCGGCCCGGTAGAGCTCCTCGATCTCGGAGCACAGCTGGTTGGTGACCTGCGGGGCGCGCTGCCAGTCGATGTGCAGCTTGTTGTCGGTCCAGCGGACGACATCGTGCTTGTGCAGGTAGGCGAAGAGGAGCTGGCCGCCGAGACCGTCGTAGTTGCGGACGCGGTCGCCGGAGAGGGGGAAGCGGAACATCCGGTCGAAGAGCACGGCGTACTGCACGTCGCGGCCGTGCGCGTTGCCCTCGGACTCCAGCTTCACGGCCTCCTTGAACGCGGTGAGGTCGCAGCGCAGCTCTTCCAGGCCGTACATCCAGAACGGCTGGCGCTGCTTGATCATGAACGGGTCGAACGGCAGGTCGCCGTGGCTGTGGGTGCGGTCGTGGACCATGTCCCAGAGCACGAAGGCCTTCTCGCAGCGCTCCTGGTCGTGGACCATGGCGGCGATGTCCTCGGGCAGTTCGAGGCCCAGGGTGTCCACCGCGGCGTCGGTGACGGCACGGAAGCGGGCGGCCTCGCGGTCGCAGAAGATGCCGCCCCAGGAGAAGCGCTCGGGCGCCTCGCGCACCGCGATCGTCTCCGGGAAGAGAACGGCCGAGTTGGTGTCGTAGCCCGCGGTGAAGTCCTCGAACGTGATGCCGCAGAACAGCGGGTTGTCGTACCGGGTGCGCTCCAGTTCGGCCAGCCACTCGGGCCACACCATGCGCAGCACGACCGCTTCGAAGTTGCGGTCCAGGTTGCCGTTCTGCGTGTACATCGGGAAGACGACGAGGTGCTGGAGGCCGTCCTCGCGGTTCGCGGCGGGCTGGAAGGCCAGCAGCGCGTCGAGGAAGTCGGGCACCTGGAAGCCGCCGTCGGCCCAGCGGCGCAGGTCCTTCACGAGCGCCTCGTGGTACGCGACGTCGTGGGGCAGCAGCGGGGAGAGCCGCTCGATCGCGTCTATCACCCGGCGCACGGCCAGGTCCACGTCGGAGGCGTCGGGGGCGCCCTCCGCCTCGAAGTCGATGGATCCGTCCTTGGACTGCCAGGGGCGGATCTCCTCCACGGCGTCCTTGAGCACGGGCCATGCCGGGTGCTCCACCACCCTGGCCACGGGAGGAACCCGCTCCTCCGTACCCACCTGCACAAGAACTTCCGTCATGTCCCACCCTCCACAGGAGAACCTCGCGTATGAACACCGTATGTTTTCGGGGTTCCTTTCCGCAAGTGGGAACTCGGGAGATTATCCTGCGCACCCCCCACCTTCACCGCTCTTTTTCCTGTCGGACACCGTGGAGGCAATGGCATCCGCCACGGCCCCCTGGGCGGCGCGGGCATCCGCGAGAAGCTCGGGGAAGCCGAAGAACCCGTGGAACATGCCCGGGTAGTGGATCTCCGTGACGCGTACCCCGGCTTCCCGCAGCCCGGTGGCGTACGCGTGGCCCTCGTCACAGAGGCGATCGAAGCCCGCCGTCACGATGTGGGCGGGCGGCAGACCGCGCGGGTCGGCCAGGAGAGGCGAGGCACAGGGGTGCGCTCGGTCGGCGTCGGGGCCGAAGTACTGCTCGGCGAACCAACGGCCCTGCGCCGCCGTGAGGAAGTACCCGGGGCCGTCGCTGGTGGGCGCGTCCCGCCTCGGACGCACGTCCGTCGCCGGGTAGACGAGCACCTGGAGCGCGAGCGCCGGGCCGCCCCGGTCGCGGGCGATGATCGCGGACACGGCGGCGAGATTGCCGCCCGCACTGTCACCGGCGACGACCAACGCGTCCTGGTCCGCGCCCAGTTCACCGACGTGCTCGGCGGCCCAGCACAGCGCCGCGTACGCGTCGTCGACGGCCGCGGGGAAGCGTGCCTCCGGGGCGAGCCGGTAGCCGACCGACACGACGGCCGCGCCGGCGTCCCGGCACAGGGCGCGCGCGATGGAGTCGTGCGTGTCCAGGCCGCCGATGACCCAGCCTCCGCCGTGGAAGAAGACCACGGTGGGACGTGGGGGAACGGCGGTGCCGGGTAAGGGAGTCGGGGCCGACGGCGGCAGATAGACGCGTACGGGAATCTCCGGCGCCCCCTCGGGACCCGGTATCGCCCGGTCCTCGACCGAGCCGACCACCGGCGGCTCGAAGGGCCACGCGGGCACGGCGGCCAGAACGCGGCGGGCCTCGGCCGCTTCGGTCACGGTTCCCCCGATATCCGGGAAATGGGCCTTGACGGCATCGACGAGGGCGAGGACATCGGGGGCGGGTTCGGTCGGCATCGCGGCACCTCTTCCGGGGCGGATCTTCCGGGGCTGACTCGCCAGTCGTACGACAGACGTACGAGGGAACCGGCGGGACGGATCGCCTCGCACGGCGGGGACATCACTAGCGGGCGTATCTCGAAGGGGCAAGGGCCGTGAGCCCGGCGGCCCGTCCGAGTGACGGGCCCACCACAGGGGCCCACCACGGAGTGACGTTCAGGCAGTGACACTCCGACAAGGCGGCGGATCCGCAGCGCCCCTCCGGCCGCGACTCTCCGACAGTCAAGGCGGCGCAGATCTCCTGTCGGCGCTCCCTTCGCGGCGCACAGGCCGGAACACTCCCCCGCGCGGGCGCGACACTCCCGGAGCGCCGCGTGATCCCGACACTCCCATTGCACCGCGTAGGAACGGGTACATAGCACAGCCAGGCCATTAGGCTGCGGCCTTGCCGCGTGGACGCCCCCGTCGGAACCACGCGCGAGCCGAGCCGCCGTCGACGGAAGCGAGTCGAATCTTGAACTTCCTCACCATCGGTCACCGCGGAGTGATGGGTGTCGAGCCCGAGAACACCCTCCGTTCCTTCGTCGCCGCCCAGAACGCGGGCCTCGACCTGATCGAACTCGATCTGCACCTGAGCAAGGACGGCGCCCTCGTCGTCATGCACGACGCCGAAGTGGACCGTACGACCGACGGCTCGGGGCCGATCGCCGACAAGACCCTCGCGGAGCTGCGCACGCTGGACGCGGGGCGCGGTGAGCACGTCCCCGTCTTCGAGGAGGTCCTGGAGACCGTCAGGACGCCGTTGCAGGCCGAGATCAAGGATGTCGCGGCGGCCAGGGCGCTGGCCGAGGTGATGCAGCGGCACGACCTGGTCGGGCGGGTCGAGGTGTCGTCGTTCCACGACGAGGCGATCGCCGAGATCACCCGGCTGGTACCGGGAGTCCGTACCGCGCTGATCGCCAGCCGCTACGGCACCGATGTCGTGGACCGCGCCGTGGAGGTCGGCTCCGCGACCGTCTGCCTCAACATCCGCAGGCTGAGCCTGGAGGTCGTCGAACGGGCCCGCAAGGCCGACCTGCGGATCATCGGCTGGGTGGTGAACACCCAGGACCAGCTCCGGCTGGTCCGCGCCCTGGAACTGGACGGCGCCACGACCGACTACCCCGAGATCAAGCGCACGGGCCGCTTCACGGCATAACCGGATCGAAGCAGCCGCCGCCACCGACGGGCCGCTCGGCCGGAACCTACCGAGCGGCCCGGCCGAGGGCTGCGGACGACCGGAGAGCCGTCCGCACTCGCCGGCATCGTGCAGTTGGGCGGCCGGCAGCTGCCCGACCTGCCCCGTCGCCGCCGCCGTCCGGTGCGGTCGTCAGCCGCCGTCGGCAAGCCGGACCCGGACCCGGGCGGACTAGACGAGCGGCTTGACCAGGAGTTCGAAGCGCAGGTCGTCGCGCTGCGGGATGCCGAAGCGCTCGTCGCCGTACGGGAAGGGCGTCATCTGTCCCGTACGGCTGTAGCCGCGTCGCTCGTACCAGCCGATGAGGTCGTCGCGTACGGAGATCACGGTCATGTGCATCTCCGTGGCGCCCCACACCTCGCGGACCGTCCGCTCCGCCTCGGCGATGATCACCTTGCCGAGCCCGCCGCCCTGGAGCGCGGGGCTGACGGCGAACATGCCGAAGTAGGCGTGGTCTCCGCGGTGCTCCAGTTGGCAGCAGGCGACGAGCGTGCCGTCCCGCTCCACGGTCAGGAGGCGGCTGTCGGGCGCCCCGATGACGGCGAGTACCGCCTCGGCGTCGGTCCGCTGCCCCGCGAGGATGTCCGCCTCCGTGGTCCAGCCGGCCCGGCTGGAGTCCCCTCGGTACGCCGAATCGATCAGTGCGACCAAGGCGTCCACATCGCTGTCGACGGCGTCGCGGAAGGTCAGTCCGGTGGCGGCGGCGGTTTCCATGGGGGCGGTTCTCCGATCAGTGGCGCGGCTGGGCACGCCCGAGCGTAACCCTCGTCTAGGCTCCGGGTGCATGGTGCATGTACTGAGCAGCCGGACCCTTCTGCGCCCGACCGACCCGGAGCGCTCGCGCGCCTTCTACGGTGAACAGCTCGGCCTGGCCGTCTACCGGGAGTTCGGTACGGGGCCCGAGCGCGGGACCGTGTACTTCCTCGGCGGCGGATTCCTGGAAGTGGCCGGGCGGTCCGACACCCCGCCCTCCCCCGCGCTGAAGCTGTGGCTCCAGGTCGCGGACATGACCGCTGCCCACGAGGAGCTGACGGCCGCCGGTGTAGAGGTGGTGCGCGGGCCGGTGCGGGAGCCGTGGGGACTGATCGAGATGTGGATCGCGGACCCGGACGGAACCGAGATCGTGATGGTCGAGATCCCGGCCGACCATCCGTTGCGTTACCGGCCCTGAGGTTCGAGGAGGTCGGGCCGGCGTGGGTTCGGTAGCCGTACGGGGTGGGGCGTGGCCGTGTCCGGGACCGCGTGGGCCGGGCTCGGGCCGTCGGCGGGGCACCGCGGCCCGGAGGCTACGCCCGGATGGCCGCTGTTCCGCGGCAGGCTTAGCGTGCTGAGGGGACTCGCTGCGGAAGGAACCTCATGAAGCTCGACAGGCCGGTGACCGGCGGACCCTGCTGGACGGAGCTCGGCACCAGCGATCTGGAGGGTGCCAAGGGCTTCTACGCCGATCTGTTCGGCTGGCGCCCGGAGACCGACCCGCGGCAGGAGGCGGGCGGGTACACGGTCACGCACCTCGGGGACGCGGCGGTCGCGGGGATCGCCCCCATCTACCAGGAGTCGCAGCCCGTCGCCTGGAACGTGTCGTTCGCCGTCACCGACGTGGCCGCGACGGCGGCAGCCGTGCAGGCCGCCGGCGGTACTGTCGTCCTCGCCCCGATGGACGTGCTCGACGCGGGCCGTCTCGCGGTCGCCATCGACCCGGGCGGCGCCGCCTTCCAGATGTGGCAGGCGCGGGCCTTCTCCGGTGCGGGGCTGTTCAACGCGCCGGGCGCGCTCGGCTGGGTGGAACTCCTGACCAGGGCCCCCGACCGGGTGACCGAGTTCTACACGACGGTCTTCGGCTGGACCGTGAAGGCCTCGAAGCACTACCCGCAGTGGGGCGTCGACGGCGCCGACTTCGGCGGCATGATCACGATGGACGAGAACTTCGCGCACGAGGTTCCCTCGCACTGGCTGCCCTATTTCGCCGTCGAGGACGTGGACGCCACGGCGAACGCGGTCCTCATCGCGGACGGCCACCTGCTGATGGAACCCGTCTCGCAGCCCAACGGCCGACGCCTGGCGGTCGCGCGGGACCGCCAGGGCGCGGCCTTCGGGATCTACTCGGAGGGCGAGAAGGGCTGATCCGCCAGGACCACCGCCAGGACCCGTCGCAAAGACCGCCGTCCGGGCGGCGTCAGGCGCGCGGCAGTCTCAGCCGGCCTTCCAGCTGTCCGAGCAACTCGCCCAGGAGTCCGGCCAGTTCACGCTGCCGTTCGCGGTCGATGCCGGACAGGACCCCTGTCTCGTAGGCGAGTTGATCGGGGAGGACACCGTCGACCAGGTCGCGTCCCGCGTCGGTCAGCCGGACGTGCGCGACCCGGCGGTCACGGGTGTCGCCGCGGCGTTCGACCAGACCGCGCTCGGTCAGCAGTTTGAGCCGCTTGGTGACGGCGGCACCCGAGGAGAAGGTCTCGCGGGCGATCTCGCTCGGCGTCAGTTCGTGCCCGGTGCGGCGCAGCGTCCCGAGCACGTCGAACTCGGGGCGGGTGAGCCCGGCCCGGCGCAGCGGCGCGTCCTCGGCCTGCTGGAGGAGGGCGGCACAGCGGTTGACCCGCCCGATGACCTCCATGGGCCCGGTGTCGAGATCCGGCCGCACGGTCTCCCACTGACGCACGACAGCGGCCACCGTGTCGGCGGGCACCATGTCGGCAGTCGCCTTGTCGGTGGGCACCATTGCGGCAGACACCATGGCGGCGGACGTCGTGTCAGCAGGCGCCGCCTCAGCGGGCTCCGTGCCTGCGGGCTCCGCACGGTCCGCCGCCGGGTGACCGTGCGGCTTCGGGTAACCGTGCGGTGTCGGGTCGCCAGGCGGCTCCGGGTCGCCGTCCGCCGCTCTCCGCCCGTCCGCTGTCGTCATGCCTGTGCGCCTTCCCGGCAGTGCAGTCCCTGGCGTCGTACCGTCGCCGCGAGCGTACGGTGTCCGGCCTGCTCGGCCCGCATCACCCGCTCCTCCGGCAGGGCGCGCCGCCACCATTCGCCGGCCGCGGCGTCCGCGGCGGAGCGCAGGTCCACGACGGCGGCGGACAGAGCGCGGCGGGCGGACTCCAGGGCGCCGGACTCCGGATGCGCCTCGGCGAGCAGCCCGGCGGCGTGTTCCCGGGCCCGCCCCACCGCGGACAGCGCCTCTTCGACACGGTCACCGGCCCGCCGGTTGGTCACGGCGACGGCCGCGACGAAGCCGGCCAGCGCGCCCACGAGGGTGTCAAGGACCCGGTCGGCGATCAGTTCTCCGGACGGCTGGGAGTGCGCGAACTCGGTGATCAGCAGGGCCATGGGGGTCACGCAGACGCTGCCGAGCCAGTAGTTCCGGCCGATCAGCGCCTCGGCGCCGAAGTTCAGGGCGAGGCAGCACAGGACGAGGACCGTCTGGCCGACGTGGGCTAGCGGGGCGAGGGCGGCGAAGGCCAGCACGCCGAGGAGGTTGCCGACCACGCGCTGAACACCCCGGCTCCAGGTCAGGGTGACGTTGGCCTGGTAGAGGGAGGCCGCGGTGACCAGCGCCCAGAAGGGGCGGCCGACGCCGAGCGCGAGCGACACGTATCCGGCGAGGGCGCAGCCGAGCGCGGTGCGCAGGGCGATGGGGGCGAGCGGGCCGAGGCGGCCGAGCAGCGGCCGTTCCCCGAAGGCGAGCGCGGCCTCGACGCCGAGGAGTTCGCCGGCGGCGTCCCCGAGGCCGTCGGGGCGCGGGACGGGTCCGGTGCCGGACAGTTCGCGGGCCCAGCCGCGCAACCGCTCGGGGTCCGTTTCGGCGGGGGCGGCGAGCGCGACCTCGGCCCGTACGACGAGCCGTTCGAGAGCCCGCCGGGGCACGGAGCGGGATCCCGTGGACAGCAGTGACTGCCAGGCGGTGTGCACGGCGGCGGCCGCGGCGGCGCGGGCACGGGCGTCGTCCGGCGCCCCCGCGGACAGCGCCGCGGCGTTCAGGGCGTACGCGGTGGCACGCCGTTCCGGGCCGTGCGGGCGTACGAGTCCGGGGGCCATGCCGACGATCCAGGCCCAGGCTCCCGCCGCCGCGCCCAGCGCGAGGTGGCCCGGCACCTGGCCGAGGGTCTGCGGTACGAACAGGGACGCGGAGGAGACGAAGGCGAGGACCACGTGTCCCGGCGGGCCGATGCGCGTGGCGTCGCACAGGGTCTTCTGCGTGGCGGCGAGCAGCGCGCCGACGGTGACCAGCACGACGGCGTTCGTGGTGAGCGAGGCCGTGACGAGCGCGACGCCGAGTCCGCCGAGCATCCCGGCCACCACCCGGGCGAGGACGCGGGCCCTGGCGGCGTACGGACGGTTGTGGGCGTAGAGCGCGCAGAGCGACCCGGCCATGGTGTACATCGCCAGGTCCAGCCGGCCGAGCGCCAGCAGCGTCAGATTCGGCGGGGCCACCGCGACGACGACGCTCAGGGCGGGCTTGAACCAGATGTCGGAGGGTCTGCCGAGGCGCAGCACATCGGCCAGCGGGAGCCGGCGTGCGCGCGAGGGGCCGGGAGGGGTCGCACTGCTCATGACCATAACGTTAACAGGTGTTTTACTTGTAAATCATTCCCCTCGGCGCCGCTCCCACCTGCGGTGCACTCCCGCACGCTCCCCCACGTACACCCTTGCGCTCGTATGCGCACCGGCCGCCCGGGGCATGCCCTGACCGACTGTCCGATGTCCGGCACCGCTGCCCGGCACCACCTGCCCGGCATCGCGCGTCCCGCGTCGCGTGTCCGACATCGTCGAGCGGGGAGGTACGCGGTGCACGGACCGGCTTCAGCCGGCTGGCTGCTCGTCGCGCTGTGCGTGGCGACCGGGGCCTACTGCCTGCTGCGGATGCGCAGCCCGGTCGAGGAACAGCGCCGCACCGCGGGCGGCGAGGCGCTCATGGGGTTCGGCATGGCCGCGATGGCCGTACCGGCGGCCGTGGTGACCCCGCCACGCTGGGCCTGGCTGGCCTGCACGGTCGTCTTCGGCGTCACCGGGCTGCGCGCGCTCTGGGCGGCCCGCAGGAGTCCGCACCATCTGCACCATCTGATGGGCACCTTCGCGATGGTCTACATGGCGGCGGTGATGGCCGCCTCCCCGGCCCACCACGTCCACGGCGGCACCGGCGTCCCCGTCCTCACCGGAGTCCTCCTTCTCTACTTCACCGGTTACGTGCTCCGCTCGGGCGTCCGCCTCCTGCCGCTGGCCGTCGCGTCGGGCCCGACCCCGCGCACCGTCGGCTGGGGCGACCGCCCCGAACTCTCCCAGGCCTGCCGCCTGTCGATGGGAATCGCGACGCTGGCGATGCTGGTCACGCTCTGACCTCGGTCGGGGGGGGGGGGGGGGGGGGGGGGGGGGGGGGAAGGGGAAAAAAAAGAAGGGGGAGGGAAGGGGGGGGGGGGGGGGGGGGGGGGGGGGGGGGGGGGAGGCGGGGGGGGGGGGGGTGGGGGGGGGGGACGGGGCCTTCGGCCTCCCGCGCCGTCGCGCCAATGCTCGAGCTGATGCGTGGCCGTGCCTTTCTTCCCGCTTAG